>JALYMD010000603.1 GCA_030773875.1 Chloroflexota bacterium
GGCTGGCATGGGAGACAGGCGGGGACGAGCAGGCCGTCATTGGACAGTGTGGCTGTTGGTCCTAGGCCTGATCCTTCCTCTGGTGGTTCTCTTCGTGGCCGTGAATTACCTGCCTGTTGAAGTAGATCTTCTCGTGTGGCGCACAAGGATACGGTTGGCGTGGGCGCCGTTGGTGGCTTGTGGGCTCGGCGTTGCGCTGGGGCTACTGCTTCCTTGGGGGCGCTGTTGATCCGGTCGCACCAGGTGAGATTCACCTTGGCCCTGACCGCTGAGCAAGGCGATGATGGCGAGGTTGTCGGTCGTGATGGCATCGACTCCGTACTCGATCAACTCGTTGGTCCGATCGAGGTCGTTGACCGTCCAGACCGCCACGAAAAGCTCTAGTTGGGTCAGCCACGCCGCGGTCTCGGTCGTCACGAGCGGATCGTAGATGGTAACGCCGTCGATAAGCGTTACCAGCTCCGGATTGCCCCGGAGGGTGCTCAGGGTGCCCTCGTCCGCGACGCTCAGGAGCCGGAACACCCATGGTGTTCGTGCCGCCAGAGCTTCGAGGGTCGGCACATTCCTGGTCGCCACCAGGACTTGCTGACTGCCACGGTAACGCTCCAGAAACGCGAACAGCAGTTCATGGAACTCGGGAGATGATTCCTTCAGGTCCAGTTTGATCACGTCCGCCCGCCCCGCTGCCGTCCAGATCCGCTCAAGTGGCGGGCCTCGGAACGCCCGCACCCCGATGAAGGGGAAGGGCGTCGGCGGCAGGTGGGCCGAGTAGAGCCGTCCATCGAGCGAAACCACGTCGACCTCGATCACGTCCGCCCCGTACACCAGCGCTTCCAAGGTCGCCGTGACGGCCCCACCGGAGTTGTGGGCGATGCCAAAGATCGGCGCGTAGTTCTTTCGCTGGGTATCGTCCAGGTCGTCGTCGTTCAGTTCTTGATAGAACTGGGCCGGCCGCAGCCCGATCGTAAACTCCTCGGCAGTCTCCTCAAAGAATGCGAAGACCGCGAGCAGCCAGAGGCTAAGGGCGATCGAGGTCAGTGATGCCAGAAGTACCAAGCGGTGAGCGAGGACGCGGAGAAGCTTCACCATTCGCATCGCCTCTTCTCTCCGCTAACGATCATCCTTGCGCCATCCGGTCCCTGCCGTCGTTCACCCCAGGCTGCTCCAGCACCTGCCCCGTGGTAGTTACCAACGTAACCCGCTCCGGTAGTTGTTGCGCACCTGGGAGGCCGAGGCGATCTGAGGAAGGGATCGTCACGGCGTGCATGGCGTTCGCCGCAAGACGGAGCGGGCGGGCGCCGAGATGCGTTCTTCCGCATAGGAACCACCGTTCATGGACCTCATCGCGAGGAACGGATGGGACGCCGCACCCGGGGCAAGAAGAACGGGAGGGGTCGGATTGACATCGCCCCTCCCGTCCTCCTATCACTCAATTGCTTGATGTTGCTTGATGTGACGCTGTCTGAGCGTCCTTACAAGTCCGCGGTGGATTGACCCGCGTCGAGGGCGAACCGGAGTACCGCCGCGACGCCGCCGAACTCGTCCAGCTCCAGTGCCGTGTCTGAGCGAGGCTGAGCGGCGTCCGCATCCGGGATGTCGGCCAGTTCATCCATGCCGACCGGAACGCTCGTCTTGACGATCTCAATCTCGGCCCCGGTCTGCACCGCGAGCCGGATCATTTCTTCCTCCAGCGCAACCGGGACGATGTTCGCGACATCTCCCCCTGCGGGGTGCTCCGCCGGAACCTCACCCGTCCCGTAGACGGGAAAGGTGAAGTCGGCCCAGCCAGGCGCTGAGAAGTCATCTGCCATCACCAGGGTCATCACCTGGCCGGTCTGGAGAGCTGTCAGTACATCCTCCGGACCGCCAGCGCCGGCGCCGCCAGCACCGACGCCATCCTTCGCGGCCCGAACCGCGGCCGCTTCCCGCTCCCGTTCCGCCTGCTCGACCAGCGGCAGGGTCGCGTCGATCAACTCCTGCTCGTTCCCACGGATATCGAAGGGGATGGTTCCGACGATGCGGTCCTGAACCGTTTGGTGGAAGGCGCCATTCAGGGCTGGGGTGATGGCCTCGTCGCCGGCCAAGACCAGCGTCTGGACGCCCCGCTCATCCATCGCCTTCTGGGTCTCTTCGGCTATCGTGCGGGCGAATGCGTTGATCCGCTCCTCGGCGCGCCGCTCGTACCGCCGCTGCGACCAGCCGCCTTGGGATTGGTGGCGCGGAAAGTCGGTCCCCGTCAGTTCCACGTCCCGCTCCGTTTGGCCCTGGGTGATCAAGGAGAGGGTCGCCTCCCGCTGGTCCGCCAGGAGCACCGCGTAGGTCGCGTTGTCCTCCGCCAAGCGCGCGAGTGAGGCAAGCGCCGGCGTCGGTCCCTGCGTCATCGAGTTGGGCAGCGGAAGACCGAGCGGAACCGCCTCGAAGACACCCGCCGCGTGGCAGGCCACGACCGCCACGCCCCGGCAGGAGGGAGGCAGGTCTCCATCGAGAAAGGTGGTGATCTGCTCCAGATCTGCCCGCAGGCTCTCCGTCGCTGGATCGTGCGCCTCGCGCCCCTCCATGAGCGCCGCCGCCTCCTGATCGAAATGTTGGCGACCCGGGCGCCGGTTTGGCTGGTTCCCGTCCGGCTGCCAGTCCAGCGTCACAGTCAGGTATGGTGCGACCGTCGACGGCGGGAGTGCCGCAAATCGCTCCAGCGCGCGTGGAAGATCAAGGACGAAATCACTCTCGAACTCGTGCGATGAAATCTGCTTGACTGGATCGATTGCCGCCACGTTCTGCTCCCTCTGTTTCAGACCCGTCCGGCGTGCATCGCCAACACGGGCACCAACGCTGTGCCAGGCGAAGGACGGGCAAGCCGCGTGCCGCGACCCTGGGAGCCTGACGAGACCCGTCATGACCAGCTTCCCCCAGTTCCTCGCCCCCTCCATTCCATGGTTTCGGTGTCACCTACGGTAATCGGCCAGCTTAGATCGCACCCCGCGAAACCGAGCAAGGGATCCAGGCGTTCATTAAGTCAGCGGGTGCAGGTGATCCGAGCGTCGCGTTTTCTGGCCCACGACTGGTCGAGCTGTACGTACGATCGAGCGACACCCCTGAGATACCTTGACGGGAGGCCCACCGGCTGGCAGCATGGAGAGGAGCATCGCTCGTTACCACCCGTCGATACCTGTTCCCCTGACGCCCGTTTGGTCGCGGCGGCTCGCCGCTCAGACCGCTCGCCCCCGCTGATTCCCGCTCCCGTACGCACCGTCGCGGTCGCCGCTTCGTCACCGGACGTGAGCGGCTGTCGTGGCCCCGGCTGTTGCGCTGGTTAGCGGCGACGGAGATCGGCCGTCAGGCAGAAGGATCTTCGCCCACAGCACCGCCTCCAGCAGAGGGAAGGACCGATTCGCGTGTCGCGCTACCACTCCCCTTACGCCGCTCGTCGCAGCACACCGCGCTGGCCGTGGCTCTTCGCATGTCTGATCGTCGCCGCCCTCGGTGCCACCGGCGTGGTCCTGGCCCGGGGCGGAGTGCTCGATGTCCAGACCGTCGGTGTACCCGGGGTGGATCGTCTCACCGGGCAAGATCCCCGCGTCCCGACTGATGCTGCCGTAGCTTTGGTCGGGACCACGGCGACCGCCACAGTTGACGCCCTGCCAACCCCAACCCCTGCCCAGCCGGGCGCATCCGACTCAAGCCCCGTCGCGTCGGCGACGACGCCGGTACCGGCACCTCAGGATCAGGCCCCGGCCGTGGTGGCGACGCCGGCGACGCCATCTCCGCAAGCATCCGTCGAGATCGCAGAGTCCGCTTCCCCGGTCGAGGTCGTTGAGGCCTACGCCACTCGCTGGAGCGCGGGCGACTACGACGGTCTCTACGACCTGCTCAGCGACCGGGCTCAGAAGTCGATCACCCGCAACAAGTTCATCGAGCGTTATGAGGGGATCACCGATCGGGCTGGCCTCACCGCCGTCAAGGTGTCCATCACCGGAGAGCCGAATCTCCAGTCTGAAGTCCCGATCAAAGTGGAGATGGAGTCCGGCAAGGTCGGCCCCATCGTCGAGGAGAATCGCGTTCCACTGGTGAAAGAGGACGGGAGTTGGAAGGTGGCATGGACCCCCTCCCTCATCTTCCGTGACCTCGGCACCGATGGCTGCGTTGACTACGTGGCCGAGAAACCCAAGCGAGGAGCGATCCTCGACCGCGACGGTGACCCGCTCGCTTACGACGGACCGATCAGCGAGGTCGGCATCGTTCCGGGTGAGATTGAGAACGAGGCAACGCTACTCCGCGATCTCAGCGCGCTGCTCGAGATGCCCGAGGATGACATCAAGGCGGCCTACGCGAACGCTGAACCTGAGTGGTTCGTGCCGCTCAAGAAGTTCCCTGAGAGCCGCAGTGAGGAACTGTTGAATCAGATCGCCCCGCTAAAGGGTGCGCGGGTCCAGCCGGGGGTTGGTCGCGTCTACCCGCTCGGTGAGAAGGCCGCACACGTAACCGGCTACATCAGCCTGGTCAACGGGGACGACCTCGCCAATGACGAGAGCGGCTCCCTGGCAGAGGGGGATTGGGTTGGCCGCACCGGCCTTGAGGCGGGTGCTAACGATCTCCTGACCGGCAAGCCCGGTGGCAGGCTTACCGTCAACCAGTGCGAGACCTGGGAGGTGCGGAAAGAGATCGCCTCTCGCAAGCCGGTCCCAGCCAAGGATATCGTGCTGACCATCGACCGCGACCTCCAACTCGCCGTGGACAAGGCCCTCCGGGACGGCATCGAGGGCGGCGAGAAGGGCAGCGCCGTGATCATCGACCCGCGCAACGGTGGGGTGCTCGCTCTGGTCAGCCACCCCACCTACAACCCAAACGGCTTCGTCCTTGGCTTTTCCGAGAAGGACGGCGAGCGCCTCGGGAGCGAGAGCTTGAAGCCCATCCTCGACCGGGCGGCGGACGCTCGCTACCCGACCGGCTCCATCTTCAAGGTCATCACCATGGCGGCGGCGATGGAGCATCTCGGCTACAGCGCCGATACCCCGATCGACTGCCCGGCGCAGTACACCATCCCCGGCACCGATAAGCTCGTCGATGACTGGGTCGTGGAGGAGGGCGTTGCCGCGCAGGGCACCCTCTCGCTCCACCAAGCCCTGGTCCAATCCTGCAACACCGTCTTCTACCAGATCGGGGTCGACCTGGACGACAAGGACGAGGAGCTGCTGCCAGAGATGGCTCGCGCCTTCGGCCTCGGGCAGCCCACGAACATCCCTTACTTCCCGGAGAACGCCGGCACCGTACCGGACCCCGCCTGGAAGCTGGACACCGTTGGTGATTACTGGGCCACCGGTGACGCGGTCAATCTCGCGATCGGCCAGGGCTACCTCCTGGCGACCCCACTCCAGATGGCGAACGCGTACGCCGCGATTGCCAATGGTGGCACCCTGCTCCAGCCCTACATCGTCTCCATGACCCGAGACGCCGGTGGCTCGACGGAGAAGATCGGCAAGCGCACCGTGATCCGGGAGTTGCCGCTGAAGAAGGCAACGATCACCGGCATTCAGGACGCGCTGCGAGACCAGACGAGCAACCAGATCCAGGTCGGTTCCTCCAAGGTCTTCGGCGACTTCGACTGGCCGATTGCCGGTAAGACGGGCACCGCTCAAAACAACATCGGTCCTAAGCCGCATGCCTGGTTCGCCGCCTTCGGTCCCTATGGTGACACGGCCACGATCGCCTCGGTCGTGATGGTCGAGAGCGTTGGAGAGGCTGTCAGCTTCGCCGCCCCCGTCACCCGCGCCATCTATGAGGCGTACCTCAAGACCGATCTGCCCGAATCGAAACCGTAACCATCTCGACGGATCGCGCC
Organism: Chloroflexota bacterium; assembly: GCA_030773875.1. Next base: position 5,837 of record JALYMD010000603.1, read on the forward strand.
GCTCGGGCACATTGCGAGGGGAGGGCACCTGCCCTCCCCTCGACGCGCGCATCCGGGTGTGAATGTCCCCTTCCTCTCCCCGGCTGATTCTCTGCTATTCTGTGGAAGTGACCCTTGCTCGGAGCGGGCGCAGGTCGGAGGGCCGGACCATCTCGATTGCCCTCAGACCCGCCGAATCGGATCGGTCCCGGCGCCGGACGCCGGGACCGGCCCGCGGTGTGCCCTGCCGTCCGGTCATCACGGACGGCAGGATGCGAGGCGTTCGTCGGCGCCGGAAGGCGCGGCACCAGCGAGAGGATCACCACCATGCGGAACGTGGAGGCCGTGCCGACCGGGCGCGGCAGCGAGGGCCAGCAGTTCCTCGTCGGCGAGACGCTCTACCTACGCGGCTTGGAGAAGGTGGACGCGAAGCGTTCCACCGCCTGGCGCGGCTCCCTCTTCCCGATCACTGCCGAGCGAGCCGAAGAACTCCTGAAGAAGGACATCCCGGAGCAGGCCCGGCCCCGGCGTGAAACGCGCCTGGTAGCCTGCCGAATCGCCGATGACACGCCGGTCGGCTTCGCGCTCTATCAGTCCTGGGATTGGCGCACCGTCGACCTCAGCGTTGGAGCGGATATCGGACTCGGTTCTGACACCGCCGAAGCCGTCAAGGCGGAAATCCTTCGCATCGTCGTCCCCTGGCTGCTCCTTGAGCGGGAGAAGATGGTGGTCTGGCTCGACGTGGACGCGGGCGAGGCGCCGGTGGTGGCCGCGGCCGAGGCGGTCGGGATGCGCCCGGCCGCCCGCTTACGGGAGGCCTACTGGCGCGACGGTGCCCGCCGCAACCACCTCATCTACGAGATCCTCCACCCGAGTTGGGTTGAGCAACTTGGCGACCCCCGGCTCGCCGACGTCGAACCAGAGACCCGCGACGATGCGCGTCGTACCCCACGGGCGGCGCAATCGGTGGCCGAACCACCCCCGAACGCGATCATGGTCGGGAAGCGTGTCTACCTGCGACCGGTGGAGATCGAGGACGCGGAGAAGATCGGGCTGTGGTCTCGGCAGGAGCGGGAAACCTTTTTCGACGATGGTCGGGCCGCGCAGAGCGGTCTCGCCTTCGCCCACCTGACGCGCAAGCTGGCCGAGGACGACCCTCCCTCCTGGGTCCGCTTCGCGATCGTCCTTCGCGACGGCGACGAGTACATCGGCTCCAATGGGTTGGACAGCATCGACTGGATCCATCGCACGGCGGAGACGGAAAGCTTTATCGACCGGGCGGAGCATCGCGGCGGCGGGCTGGGAACGGAGGCCAAACACTTGCTGCTGGAGTACGCCTTCGAGCGGCTCGGCCTGCACATGGTCCGCTCCTACGTCTTCGCCCCCAATACTCGCTCCGCCTCTGCCCTTCGCAAGCAGGGCTACCGGGATGCCGGCCGCCTTCGCTGGGGCGCCTTCAAGGACGGCAAGCTTGCCGATTTCTTGCTGTTCGACCTGCTGGCGGAAGAGTGGCGCGCCGCGTCGCCGAAGAAGCGTAGGGACCTGCCAGCTGGCCCGGACAGCGCACGGCTTAGCGTGCCAGTGCGACTACGACGCCGGCCTGGCACACTCGTCCGAAGGTGTGGGATGGTGGCCTTCGAATCGGGTTGACCCGCCGGTGATCAGCAGAGACAAGCGGACGGGGGTGGCGATCGTGCCACCCCCGTC
>JALYMD010000604.1 GCA_030773875.1 Chloroflexota bacterium
CCAAACCCGTGAAAAACGCGTTGGCCTTCTGGGTTTGGCGGCTCATGTCCATCCGGTACACATCCGCGATCGGCACCCCTGCCTGCTCTCCCAGGCGCTTGATCCGGGCGACGAGAGACTCGTCCGCCAGGCGCTCAAAGCGATTGAACAATGGCAGGATCAGCACGGGTGCGAGGTTGCTGAGGACCACGGAGAGGGGAACCGCCGCGCCGGCCAGGATGGCCCATCCATCGTGCGGTCGTCGGCGAATGACCGCGAACGCTGCAGTGGTCAGTGGCACCTCGAACACCAGACCGAGCAGGAACCCCTTAAGACTGTCCAGGAACCAACCGCGAGAGGTCTGCTTGGTGAGCCCGAACCGCCGCTCGACCAGATGGCCGCCGACGTAGGAGAAGGGAAGCCCAGAGACCCAGGAGCCAGCAGCCGCTACGGCGACGAACGCTGGGGTTGCCAGGCGTTCATCCGGAACGCCGCGGCGCGTAACATCGCGGAGGCGTGCGGACCGCCCCCCGAGACCGAACCAGGCCATACGCCCCACCGACCAAGCGGTTCCAAGCAGCAGGACGCCCAATCGAACCCGGCTATACCGTTTTGCCTTGAGGATGTCGAGGCCGGGAATTTCGAGGTCTGGCTTCTGAGTCATAGCTCAGCTATCTCCGATCACACCAGCAGCAATCGTCGTTTATGCGATGTGGTCGTCGGGGAGGTCGTAGCCCGTGAGTTCCACATAGCCGAAGCCGCCGACCGGTTGTCCGTGTCGGGTCCCCTGTACGACAACCTCTCCCTCCCAGTAAATGACCTGGGTGGTCTGACGGGTATCCAGCTCCTGATCCACCATGGAGGGCGCTAGGGTCAGCGACAAACCCGCCACCGGAACCTCCACCGTCCACCCCGACGGGTAGGTAATGTCCGTCGTGGGGCTTGTCCAGGTTCCATCCTGGACCACGCGGAAGTCCTCTCGGTTAAGGACTGTTAGCCGTCCCGCGGTGTCAACCACCGATCCGTCGACGATCAGCGGGCGGCCGTCCGGAGCCCGGATCACATAGAGCATTACGTCTGTACCGTCGTCGAGCTGGACGCTGTACCAGTCCCAGCCTCCATCCCGGAAGGTCGTGAAGTCACCCCACTGGTGATCCATCCACGCCTCGCCTGTGACCCGCTCTGCTTCGCCGTTGACAGCCAGCGTGCCGGTGACCGCGATCCGGGTCCGAGAGTAGTAGTAGGAGGCCTGTCCGCCGCCATAGTCGATATAGCCATCGCCATCGTGCAGGGCTGGCGGCTTGGTCGCGCGCAGCGTGAGGACGAGGTTGTACGCCTCCGTGCTAGCGACCAGCCGATCCTCGCCATTCGCCCCGCGCATCGACCAGTTGCCAATCGCGAGATCGAAGCCGGCTTTCGGTGGTTGGAGGCCAGGTAGGAGGGAGATTCGCTGGTCATACTGGAAGATGCCGCGCTCGTTGTCGGTAACGGCGACATGGGAGACGAGGCCAACCCCTCCCCCAGATTCTCGCTGGGCTTTGAAGAACACCTGCTCGAACCCGTAACGCTGCCCGTCCTCCGTCCAGAGATGCCCGGTGTAGTACCACCACTCCAAGGCGACATCATGGGGGCCGTCGTCGCGGGGAAAGGTCACGGGCACCGGCGCGTCGCTCATTCCTGGCGTTCTCTCCGGTATCGTCGTGACGCCGGGAGAGGCGTGAACTCCAGCGCTCAACGGGATAGCCGCCTGAAGCAGGCAGGTGAGGACAACACACACGAGGGCACGGACGAAGCGCTCGCGAGTTCCACGGACGGCGATCATACGCATCACGATGCTGACTTCTCCACAAGAGAGCGCCCCGGCAGGGCCCGTTGCAACCGCGGCGGCATCCACCAGTTCCAGTCTCCAAGCAGACGCATCGTGGCCGGCACGAGCAGCGCCCGCACGACGGTCGCGTCCAGGAAGACCGCGAGCGCAATGCCAAGACCGAGCGCTTTGATCAGAATGACGTCTGCCGTGACAAAGGAAGCCGTCACCACCACCACGATCAGCGCGGCGCTCGTGATGATTCTGCCGCTCCGCTGGAGACCCA
>JALYMD010000605.1 GCA_030773875.1 Chloroflexota bacterium
GGACGAGGCTGGTGATGTTCCTCCCTTGAGCCTCAAATACGTCATTTGGCGGATGTGCGCCGCCGTGACGGAGGGCATCATAGGTCCACGCTCACGAATCGACGCCCGATCCCGGTTCATCGCCGCAAGAGCTTGCGGCTCGTGAAGGGGACCGTCTGTGAAGTGGAAATAGCTCAGCCTACTGAGCGCGTATGATCCCGCCCTGCGGCCGGCGGCGGTCATGGAGCAACACACAGCGCCCGCTACGTCAGGCGATGACGTATGTCCACCGATGTGTGCTGGGCGCCACCTCCCCATCCTGTGGTGGTGCCCTGGACTGATCTCACCGGGGCGCTCGCGAGAAGGAAGGGCTCCATGCTTCGGATCTCAGTCCCGGTGTCGCTGCTCACCATCCTGCTTGTCGGCCTGGTCGAGTAGTCAGCACAGATGCCCAGGAGGCCAGTCCGACGGCTTCGCTCATGGCGATCCCGCCGGTGCTGCTGGCATGGCTAGAACGTGTTCAGCGCCGAGGCCCCCGAGGCCTTCGCCGCCCTCTACACCGAAGACGGGGTCTTCGAGGACGTGCTGATGCGGACCATCCCCGTGGCCGCGACGAAATCGCCGCCCACGTGGTCCGAGTCTTCGCCGGGGCCGCGGAGTCCCGGGCCGAGCAGGTCGGCGGGTTCCGCGCTAGCGATCGGGCGGTGATGGAGTACAGCGTCACCGTTGTCGACGAGGCCAGCGGTCGGCCCTTCACCTTCCGCGGGGTGGTCATCGCCGAGCTGGAGAGCGACCTGCTCCGGCGCACCACTGAGTACTACGATGTCGCCACCATCCTCGGCCAGCTCGGCTTGCTCGCGGACGAGGCGACACCGGCAGCCGGCACCCCAGCCGCAGCGGCAGCGGCTCGGGCAACCCCAGTCTAACCGGCGCTAACCCAGCAACGGCCTCGGGCTTCGGCTTGGGGGGCGTTCGCTGTGCGTCTCTTATCACCCCCGGATGCTGTCACCGAATCGTGACGTGGCGGCCGTATTCCCGTCACACCGGCTGCCTATCTTGAGGGTGCGCCAGGGACGCGGGTCCCCACGGCGAGCACCAGGAGGCAGCACCATGTCCCCCAACCGTCTCATTGCCGATATCGCCGCGGTGCGCCAGCGCGATCTGCTCGTCGAGGCGCAGCACCATCGCCGCGTCGGCCGCGCTCGGCACGGCCGTTCTCTCGAGGCCAGAGTCCAAGCGGCCGCACGCCGGGTCGCTCGAATCTGGACGATCCGTGGAGTCCCAGAGGCAGCCGCCGCCTAACTCCGACCACCTTTCCCAATCTCTTCTCCCTCTCCCTCCTCCCTTCTCCTCTCTCCTCTTTGCGAACCGCCTTGGGCTTCGGCTCAGGGCCGTTCGCGTGCGCGCCGCGTCGCACCCGCTACCATAGCGGGGCCCCGTGTCGGCTTGGTCTCCGACGCCCTGCGGTTCCTCCGTGACGCGAGCGCCGACCCGAAGGACGCCGCTTCGCTCTCTCCACGTAGCCAGCGAGGAGCAGCATCAGGGTGAGGACCAGCGCGAGGACGTAGATCGCGGCGCCGAGAGGAAGGGATATTACCCCCGCCTCCTAGCCCTTGCGGCCGCACTGCCGCTTCTCCACCTTGCGGGGTTTGGAGGGCTTCGGGGCCTTCCGTGGCGGCTCTCGCTGGGTGGTGGGAAGGGTAGTCGGGGTTGGGGAGTCTTTGGTCGACGCAGTCATGGCGTTGCCTCTCTGGTGGTCAGTCGATCAGGCGAGGGCGACGGACACGTAGAGTCGATCAGCGATGGTGGCCCGCAGGTGGGGTACCAGGGGAGTTCCACCTGGTCGAGGGATAAAGGGAACCCCTGGTGGCTGGCCGGGGGCTCAGGCGGGGTGGTTGGATCGGCCGGGGAGGGAAGGGGGGATACCGGCCGCGCCCCGTTGTCCAAGCATAGGCCGCGGTACCCCCGTTTGGCAGGCACGAATGGATATCATATTGGGGCCGTTTTCTGTGCCTTTGTGCACCCCCCTACGGCCAGTGACACGGCGGCCCATTGCTGCCTATGAGTGCCCCCCAACGCACCGAACACCGACCCAACGTCGCTGATGTCCTCATCGCCCACCTGGGTGATGAGGTGAGCTTCCTTCGTGATCAGCTTGCTGACATTAGGGCGCTTGACCGACGTAACCGTGAACTGGCCGCTGGGCGGGGGCAGCTTGACGTGCTGCACCGGGAAGCCCAGGTCCGGATCCCCGCCCCCATCGCCGCAGATGATGTCGACGTAGAACCATCGCCGAAACCGGCATCCTCCGAGTGGCTTACCTCGATGCCATGGTGGCGATGTGGCAACTCTGGTTCTGGTTCATCCGTTGAGCGAACCGGCACCGCCGGACCTCATGCCCGACGAGGGACTACTTGAGGTCAACGGAACGACGAGGCTGGACCTCCACATGAAACGGCACCCCAAAACGATGACGCCTTCAGGGCTCGAGCCGAGCTCTCGAGGGCTCACCTTTTCCCTGACAGGCGCGAAGCCTCCACCGCCAACCTGGCCTCAACCATCCGACGGTTGAAGCATGGCCGAGGGGTCATTGGGTTGACGACATAACGCGTCCGCCGAGGCAGGGGCAACGCTAGACGCGGGCCAGCCAGGGGGTTCGATCGCGCCACGGGAACGCCTCTTCCAGGCGCGCCCCGAGGGCGAGTAGGGTCGGTTCCCCGAGTTGGCGGCCGACGAACTGAACGCCGATCGGCAGCCCGGCGGCGGACCAGGCCAAGGGAAGCGAGATTGCCGGTTGGCCCGTGATGTTGACCCAGAAGCAAAAGGCGGTGAAGGGTTCTAGCGCGTCCCAGAGGTCCGTGCCCACCAGATCCAGCTCCCCTAGGCGCGGCGCGACCCGTGGCAGGGTGGGGCAGAGCAGGAGGTCGAACTCTTCGAACCAGCCCAGCGCCCGGCGGCTCAGCTGGTAGGTCTCCTGCTTTGCGGCCAGATAGTCGACCGCCGATAACTTCCGTCCGATGCCGTGCAGCACCCGTGGGTGAGGGCCGAGCAGGTCCAGGTCGGGAACGGCGATCGCCGCGGTGTGGACGGCCACGATCGTGAGGAAGGGTGCCCACATTCCCCGCGTCTCCGGCGCCCCCTCGACCACCTCGTGCCCCATCGCTGCCAGTGCCTCCGCGACCCGCTCCACCGCCGCCGCCACCTCCGGCTCGACCGGCGTCAGCGCGCTGTGAGTAGTCCAGCCAATCCGCAATGGAGGAAGTTCATCTGAGAGACTGGCAGCGAACGGGCGGTCCGGGTTTGGTATGCGGTACGGGTCACCGACCGTGGGACCAGCCATCACGTCGAGGGCGAGCGCGAGGTCGGCGACGGTGCGGGCCATTGGACCGGAGGTCGCGAAGCCGGCCCACCCCTCCCCGGCGCTCGGTGCAGCGGAGATCCGGCCGCGGCTGGGCTTGAGGCCCGCCACCCCGCACGCGGCCGCCGGGATCCGGATTGAGCCGCCCCCGTCACTTCCCTCCGCCAGGGGACAGAGCCGGGCGGCGAGCGCCGCGCCGGCTCCGCCGCTGGACCCGCCGGCACTGCGGCTCAGGTCCCAGGGGTTGCGGGTCGGCGGGAAAAGGCCGCCCTCCGTGGTCGCGTTGAGGCCGAACTCCGGCGAGTTGGTCTTGCCCAGCATCACCGCGCCCGCCCGGAACAAGCGCGCCACGACTTCCTTGTCGGCGGTCGGGACGTGACCGGCGTAGGCGCGGGAGGCATAGCTGGTTGGTACCCCAGCCGTGTCGGACAGCTCTTTGATCGAGACCGGCACGCCGTGGAGTGGACCGAGATCGTCCGTGGCTCCGGCCATCACCCGTTGCTGTGCCTCGGCCGCCCGCTCCAGCGCCAACTCCGCCGTCACGGTTACGTAGGCACCCAGACAAGGGTTCACCGCCTCGATCCGGGCCAGGAACGCTTCCACGACCTCGACCGGTGAGGCTTCCCGGCGGCGGATGAGCGCCGCGATTTCCCCCGCCGACCGCTCCGTTAGCCCATCCCCTGCCGCCCCACCTGCCATGCTTCCTCCCGTCGGGTTGTCATGGGCGTGATTCCGGTCGCCAAGCCTACCAAGGCCTGTCCGCTCCTGGTCCTCCCGGCGAACGGAGATCACACGGCCCCATGCCGATCCGGCGGTGCCACGCTTGAGCGGGCGGGGGACGGCCTGGCTCCAAAGCGGTTCCACGGCAAGGGCAGCCGGGTGGGCAGCAGCGCCACGATCCCGAAGGCGGCAGCGTCGAGCAGCAAGCCCCCGACGATGTCCAGCACGTAATGGTTGCCGGTGACGACGACGGTGACGCACATCAACGCGACGTGGAGCGCTCCGAGGACGGTTCCGAGCCGCCAACGGCGGAAGGCAACGGCGAGCATGAACCCGGCGACCACCGTCCAGCCGATGTGCATGCTCGGCATCGCGGCGAAGCGGTTCCCCTGCACGATGCCCGTTTCGGAGAAGTACTTCGGCCCGTAGACGGCCAGGGTGTCGACGAAGGGGTACCCGTACTGCTCCATGAACCGCGGCGGCGCCAGGGGATAGATGACGTACCAGGGGAGGGCCAGCAGCATTGTCACGAAGAAGACCCGCCGCAGCCACCGGTACCCGCGCGGATTGGCCACCATCGCGCAGGCGGCGGAGAGGTAGAACGCCCAGGTGAAGTAGGAGTAGTACCGGTTGAAAAACCAGATCAGCCCCTCGTGCTCCAGCACGCGCCGCTGCAGGTCCAGCTCGATGTTGATCCCTAAGCGTTCTTGCCAGCGCAGGATCTGGAGCGCGTTCGCGAAGGCGACCTCCTCGGCGGGCAGTAAGAAGGTCTTGCGGACGATCTTATAGATCTGGAATAGCGTGAAGAGGAGGGCGAGTTGGCCGGCGACCCACCAGCCCGTGCCCAGTAGACGCCTAGACCAGCTCCCCTCCGGGTGAATCACGCTGGCGTTCACCGCCACCCCATCTCGTTCCGTCCGCATCCTGGCGAGCGCTCGGTGCCCGGAGTGACGACGATGCCGATCATTGCGATCATTTGGCGATTGTGCGCGTCGCCACGGGGGTTCGTCCAGAACGGGCGCTACGGCGTGGACCCCGGTGGGGCTCCTGGTGTGATGATCCCTGGGGTCCCCACCTTCGCATTCTCGTCCGAACGCGTATCAGGGGCGCGAGCCGAGCGATGAGGCCGGAGGCCGGCGCCGTCCCAGCCACTCCTCCAGCGCCTGCCGGACGAACCGCTGGTAGGCCACCGCCGAGAGCACCACGGTCAACCCAATCGCGGCAAGCGCGAAGACGAACCCGAGCGCGCCGTCGAAGACTTCGAACGCCAGATAGCTCGCGTAGGCGTAGCAGCCGAGCGCCCCGAAGACCAAAAAGGTGCGCTCCTGCAGCCGGACGCTGAGGACCACGAATGCCAGGAAGAGCAGCGGATAGAGGAGCCGAAGGCCGCCCACGTCCTCGTCCAGCGCCAGAGCCGAGGCGTTGAAGAAGACCGCCAGGTGGCCGAACAGGTAGAACCAGCGGCTCCAGGACGCCCCGTACCGGCGCTGGACAACGCCGCCCAGCGCAAGCGTGAGCAGCCCAACCGCAAGCCCGACCGCCTGTTCGCGGTTGCCCCAGTCGCGGTCCTCGCTGCATGCGATCCAGCGGCTGATGTCCATCGAGAGGTACCAGGTCCAGAAGGCGATAGGCAGCGTCAGCAGCGGGAAGCGCACCCGCCACAGGACGGCCAGGGTGACCAGGATGCTGATCAGCTCCAGGGTCACCCACGCGGGCGCTATCTCGCGGTAGAACTCCCGGTAGGCGTTGATGTTGGCGTCGTCTGGCCAGAGGTCGAACAGCTTCAGGAGGGTGTAGACCCCCAGCGGCACGATCCCGGTTCCGGCGAAGACCAGCAGCCCGCCGCCGGTGTCGTACCCGGCCCGCCGCAGCCCGCCGCCGATCGCCCACAGCCCGCCGATGGTCCCGAGCGCGATCGCCGCCTGGCTGCCCGCTCCCAATCCCTCCCAGGCGAGCCCGACGAAGAAGGTGTAGGCGAGCAGGATCAGGAGCCCGCCGAAGTAGTAGGCAATCGTGATCAGGTTGAACCCGTGGGACTCCTCCCGCTCGCGGCCGGGTCCGGAGGAGCGCGCTCCCTGGACCGACACCGCTGGCTCGCCGCTCTCCACGAACTGGCGGATCGCCCGCGCCTGCTGCGGCTGGAGCAGCCCATGCGCTACCCACCCCTCAACATCGTCCCAGGTGAACCCCCGGTCTCGCTGAGCCCTGTTTCTCGTCATGACGCCCTCTCCGTCCCTATCGCCCCGGATCAGACGCCGGGTCCAGATCTATCCTGGGCCCCGGCGACCGTAAGCGCATCCGGAGTTTGACGGAGTTTTCCCTCGATTCGCCTCTGGCTGGCCCCTTCGAAGCGTGATGCGGCCGGCAGTCGTCGTAGAGCCAGAGGGGCGGTCTCTAGAATCGCCCCGTACCGGTATACTCCTTGGTATACCCATTCGGTCTTCAGTGTGCCGAAACCCAGACAACCGCGAGGAGACTCGTGATGGCGATGACCACCGTCAAGATCTCGACGGAGACGCGCGACAAGCTGGCCGCCCTTGCCGCGGCCCGCAAGCGTCCCATGAGCGAGGTGCTCGCCGAAATCGTCGAGCGGGAGCGGCGGCGCGCGTTCCTGGAGGAGGCAAACGCTGCCTACGCTCGTCTCCGAGCCGAGCCCGAAGCATGGGCAGACTATCAAGCCGAGATCCGGAGCATGGAGGGGACGCTGATGGACGGCCTTGAGGACGATCCTTGGATCGAGTGACCGCAGATTTGGTCCGGGGTGAAGTTTGGGAGGCTGATTTTGGTCCCACGCGTGGCCGCGAACAGGCCGGTCGGCGACCTGCTGTTATCGTGTCGGTCGGCCTCCTCAACAACGGTCCCAGCGGGCTCGTCTTCGTCCTCCCGGTCACAACTCGCGACCGGGGCGTACCGTTTCATGTCCCAGTCAGGCCTCCGGAAGGTGGCCTGACCGTTCCGTCGCTGATCCTGTGCGATCAACTACGCGTCTTCGCAGTCGAGCGGTTGTTTCGCCGGCGGGGGAGCCTCGACCCCGACACCATGGCCGAGATCGAGGATCGCCTGCGCATCCTGCTCGATCTTTGATCCGCGGTCGTAGACCAGAGATGCGGGCGGATCTGCAGCCCATCCTCCCCGCTTAGGGCTACGCCGGTCCCGCCGGGGTGTTCTTCATGTGGGCGAGGGTTTCCGGCGTCGGGGCGACGGAGTCCGGCAGCGGCTCCGGGGCGCGGGAAGCCCAGATGTGTCCTGGCGCGATCCGGCTCGCCAGTACCTCGGCGATGTGCCTCGGCTTCCTTCCGGCGAAGTGCTCGATCTGCTGGCGGCAGGAGACGCCCGCGACCGAGATCACGGTCTCCTGGTCAGCCGCCTTGACGGCGGGGAAGAGCCGCTCCTCGCCGATCTTGCGCGAGACTTCGTAGTGTTCCGCTTCGTAGCCGAACGAGCCCGCCATGCCGCAGCAGCCGGCGCCGCTCTCCGTCGGCCGGCAGCCCGCCGCCCTAAGGATCGACATCGACGGCCCGACGCCAATGAGGGCCTTCTGGTGGCAGTGGCCGTGGAAGAGGACATCCGGTCCGGCCCCGCCCTTCCACGCGATGCCGAGATCGTCCGCCGCCGCCAGCTTGGCCAGAAACTCGTCGATCATGAACGACTCCCGCGCCACCGCGACGGTGTCCGGGTCGTTCGGCAGCAAGTCCTTGTATTCGTCGCGCAGCGTCAGGATGCAGCTCGGCTCCGTGCCGACGATCGGGATGCCCCGCTTGGCGTAGGGGGCGAGCAGCGCGACGTTCTTCCGCGCCACCTTCTTGGCGTCCCCGATCAGCCCCTTGGAG
>JALYMD010000606.1 GCA_030773875.1 Chloroflexota bacterium
CGATCTTGTGGCTGATGTACAGACCGAGTCCAAGCCCCTCAACCGGGGCCGGCCCTGAGGCACCACCGGACGCATCGGCGTGCTCGTGGCTGGCACGGTAGTAGCGATCAAACAGCCGGGCCTTGACTCCGTCCGGGATGCCGGGTCCCTGATCGCGCACGGCGATTTGCAGGCGGTCGCCGGGCAACTTGGTCAACGTCACGCGCACCTCGCCGTCGTCCGTGTACTTCACGGCGTTACTGAGGAGGTTCGCGAGCACCTGCTCGATCCGAACCGCGTCCCAGACCACCGGGAAGGTATCCGGCGCCCCTTCCACGAACCGGTGCGACTTGGAGAGACCGCGTGCGCTCTCCACGGCCCGCCGCACCGTCGAAGCGGCGTCGCCAGGACCGTAGCTAAGATCAAGCCGGCCGAGGTCGGCTCGGGAGACCTCCAGCAGCCGATTCACCAGCTCGCCCATCCGATCGCTCTGCGCAATGATCGATTCCAGCCGATCCGCCTCCTCGGCTCGCGCCGGATCTCCCTCCTTGCGGATGCGCCGGTGCAGGAGCTGGAGATTGCCGCGCAGGCTCGTCAAGGGGTTGCGCAGCTCGTGGGCGACGACGGACAGACACTCGGCCTTGGCCCGATCGATGGCGGTGAGCTGAGCGACATCCTGGATCACCCCGACCGCACCGACGATGCGGCCGGCGGCGTCGGTGACGGGCGCGTGGTTGGCAAGCACCTTGACCTGGGTGCCGTCCGGTCGGGTGATGCAGAGTGGCTCGCCGAGCCGTTCCTGGCCGGTGCGGAGCGTCCGCTCCAGCGGCCTCGCGCCCGGCTCGAAGGGGATGCCGTCCGCATCCGCGATGCCTAAACCGGGCAGCGCGTCGACGAGCGATGTCCCCAGCAACTCCTCCGCGGCACGATTGGCGAGCGCGATCTGGCCAGTGCTTCCCTCAACGATGATCACGCCCTGCGGGAGCTGGTCCACCACGGCCAGCAACCGGCGGTGGGCGGACTCGGAGCGCTCCATGAGACGGGTCTTGTCGATCGCCACGGCGCACTGGTTGGCCAGGGCGGCGGCGAACCCCAGATCCTCCCGGCTCGGGCGACGGTCCGGGGTCGCGTAGTTGACGTAGGCGACGCCGATCAGTTCGCCATCCACAATCAGCGGAGCGATGATAGCCGACCGGAAGCCGTGCTGGTCGAAAATCATCCGCTCCGAGGGCGCCGCCTCCGCGTAGGTGTAGAAGAGCGGTGCCTGGCGGGCGAAGGCCACCATGGTCGTCGGGACGCTCGAGGGGTCCAACACGAGCTGCTCCGCCGGCGGATCGTTGAACCGGTAGCCGGCCTGACCGATCATCCGTCCGTCCGCCTCGCGGAAGAAGATCGCCCCGGAATCCCCACCGAGCAGATCCACCAGGCGGCCGATCGCGGTCTGGAGGACAGTGCCCAGGTCTGTCCCAGCATTGAGCGCCAGCGCCACCTCGGCGACAGCATCCGCACGCGCGGCGGCAGCCTCGAGCCGGGCGAGCCGGTCCTCCGCCTCCGCGGCGGCGGTCCGCTCCGCGGTGATGTCCTGAGCGACGGAGACGGCTCCCAGGATAGCGCCGTCCTTTCCGTGAATCGGCCGGGCGTTGGTGGAGACCATCAACTCGACGCCATCGCTCGCCCGGGTCACGATGTAGTGCTCGGCCTGGATGCGCTCGCCGGCGAGCGCGCGGAGCAGAGGGTGCGCGTCCGGCGGGATCGGCTGCCCCTCGAAGCTCCGCCGTTGAGCAAGAGCCAGGACCTCGAGCATGGGCTGCCCGATCTCAAGAGCATGGTCGCCAACGCCGAGGAGAGCGCGCTCGGCCGCGTTGCTGAAGGTCAGGCGGCCATCAGCGTCGCAGGCGCAGATCGCTTCCGTCAGGTCATCCAGGACGGCCCCGATCTGGTCCCCCCGCGTGGCTTCGACCGCCCGGAGACGGGCGCGCTCCAGGGCGAGCGCCGCCTGGCTCGCCATCACTTGTGCCAGCCCGAGTTGGGCGGGTGATAACTCGAACGCCTCCCCAGCGCAATCGCCGAGCACGAATCCGAGGAGTTGGTCCTCGGCGCGAAGCGGGGCCGCAAAAAGCGGCGTCACGCCGGCTAGTGCCGACGCGGCGTCCGGCCCGAGTTCGGCCACGTCGTCGAAGACCGCAGCCGCCTCGAGCTCCAACAGGTGCGCGAACAGCGGCGTTCCGCCCACATCCGCGGCTGGCGCGAGATCGCCGAGAGACCCTCCGTAGGACGTCAGCCGGACCAGCCGCTGCCCTTCGCCGTCCACTCCCCAAATCGCGACCCGGCGGAAGTCCAGCGCGCCGGCCAGGCGATCGCAGAGCAGACCGAGGAACTCCTCTAGAGGGAGGCGACCGGCCGCGCTATGGAGCACCTCGTAGAGGGCGGAGAGCCGGCCCGCCAACTCGACCTTCTCTCCCGAGGCAAGATCGAGCAGCGCAGGGGTTGCCGCTGGGTTCGGCTCTCGTCGACGGTACTTGCGTGGGGCCCGCTCGCGCATGGGGCGCCAGGACCGAAGGTCCTCGGCGGAGACGAGCGCCATCCGGCCGAGTCGCTGGACAGGCAGCTTGCCGCGGCGGACGGCCCGCGAGACGGTATGGTACGAGACGCCTTTGAGCCTCGCCGCCTCGGCCATGGTGTAAACATCGCCGCGTCCAGCCGCCCCATCTTCGGAGCTCGACCCGCCATCGGACGGAATCTGGGTATTGGGCGCAAGTTGGGCAGACTTAGGCATGGGGCGCTCCACAGGCGTTGCGAGCGGCACAGCAAACAGCGTTCGGATAATTGAGTCTATCATGTAGCGACTGGTTTCGGAATATGGTCGCTGACGATCATTGATTCAGTCTGCTGCGTACGGTA
>JALYMD010000607.1 GCA_030773875.1 Chloroflexota bacterium
CCGGTGCAACTGCTCGTAGAAGGCGTCGACTGCCTGCTCGACCATCGGCAGGTCGCGCGTCTCGATCTTCTCCAACAAGCCGTCGGCGCTCCTAATCCCACGATCCGAGAGGCGGACGTACTCGATCAGGAGGGAGTGGAACGGTTCCAACAATTGCTGGTCGAAGAGGGGGAGCGCAGCCAAATTACGATCCTCCCGCATCACTACCAGGACCCGGATCGTCCGGTTGAGGATGTTCCCGACCTGCTCACGCACCGCCGGCTTCCCAATCCGGGGCACCAGCACCCGGATCGCCGCGGCCTCAGCGACCGCCGCCTGGTAGGCACGGTGCTGCCGACGAACGGCGTCGATTGTCTCATCCTGACGCGTACGCCGCTTCGGGAGCAGCACAAGGGCGACGTATGTACTGATGGCGATAGGGATCGCTGCCCACGGCGTCACGCCAAGCAGGAAGACGAGCATCAGCAACGTGGCCGCGGCCGCGCCGCCCGCCAGAAAATCCCCTTGTCGCGGCCGGCCAGCCATGGCTTCAGTTGTACCCCTTCGCTTCGCGCATGGCCCCAATCAGGTCAGTCCGGCCGTCGAAGATGCGCCCCAAGGTCGCCTCGGTGATCTCGATCAACTGGTCTTCCGATGCGTCGCCGAAGAGGATCGCATAGACCGGCACCGTTCCGGGTGAGCCCTGCCCCATCCGGGCCTGCAGGCTGGCGAAGTCGCCATGGTTGGATCGCCCGTCGGTCATCAGGATGACCGCTGGCGCGTAGTCCTCCATGGTGCCTCCCTCCATCGCGTCTAGGGCGGCGATGACGGGGGCATAGATGTTTGTTCCTCCGCTGGCACTCTGCGCGGTCACCTGCCCGAGGAGGTCGCGCAGCGCGGCTGGATCGTTCCCGTTCACCCGCCATTGCGTGATGGTGTCCGAGTTGAACGGGATCACAATGGTGACGTCGCCCGTCGATGGCTGCAGGAAGTACCTGCCTGCCTGGTCGGGATCGAGCAGGATCCGCATCGCGGACTTGAGATCCTGCTCTCCCTGACCTTGCATGCTGCCGGAGAAGTCGAGGCAGAAGACGGTGAACGACGGCTTGCGCAGGGCAGTTTGGTAGAGGACCAGCGCCTCCTGGATCACGTCCGGGGGCGGCAGGGTGATCGGCTGGATGACCCGGTTCAGGTCGATCCCCCAATCAGGGTTGAAGACCTTGGGATCGGCGCCGGCGGGGTTTAGCCCGAGGCCAGTACGGCGGCCTTGGGCCAGCAGATCCTTTTGGACGTCGGGCGAGAGCAGGAAATTCTGGAGCTTGGTGAAGAACGCGGCCTTGGCGGCGTCGCCCCGGTCGACGTAGCCGAGCGGCCAGTCGGCGATCGCGAGCCCATCCACGGGATAGACGACGTAGAGGGGGTCCCGGCCCTCGGCGGTCAGTTGCTGGTTCGCCGCGATCACCGCCGACTCGTTGTTCACCATCCCGTCGAAGGCGTCGTACTGCTGCAGAAACAAGTCCCTCAGGAAGCCGGAGGCGCCCGCGGACCGGTCCACCAGGTTCAGGATGCGCCTGGTCCGCTCCACAACCGCCGGGTCGTGCAGAGTGTCGCTTGTCAGCACGTCAGGCTGGCCAGCGAAGGCGTAGAGGTAACCCAGGTAGGCCATCGCGCCGGAGTTCCTCTGGGTGGCGCTCGTCGTCATATAGCGGAGATCACCCGCTTCGGCAGCCGCCAGGATCTCCTCCACCGTCACGTCCCGATTGACCCAACCGAGGCGGACGGCCACGGGACGCTTGACGGCAAAGACGACCGGCGTGGCCATGATGCTCTTCGTCTGTGTGACCACACGTCCGGTGTCGCCCACGGAGAGCCAGATGGAGCTGGCGGGCCAGACCGCGTCGTAGGCCGTGGCGCCCTGCTGAAGTTCGAGCATCGTGTCAACCGAGCCCTGGTGCGTAAGCTCGATCTTGACGTTCTCCTCTTTCGCGAATCGCTCGATGATCGGGCTCAAACTCCGGTTTTCGGTTCCCGTGACCATCCGGAAGGTGAGGCTCGGATCCGATTCTTCCCCGGGCACGCATGCAACCAGGCCGAGCACCAGGAGCAGCGCGAGCAAGAAGTGCGACAGGCGTAACGTTTCACCGGGGACGGCTGGGCGGAGCCACGTTCCGGTCGGGGGAGTTGACGCAAGGAGATAGGTCACGGCGCACGTCCCTCCGTTCATTGTTGGATCCCTCCGGTATGCGACGGCATGGCGGCGATCGATGCATCAAACGCACGCTATGAGCGAGTCGTGGCGTTCACTCACCGCGGCAAGGTGCTCGATGGGCGTTTCCGTCGGGCATCGAGCGATTCCCTTCGCGCAGTTCGCTGGTTCGGTCAAGATCGTCAGCTGGCCGTTGCCCATCGTGATCGAGGTCGGCGTCAATCCGTGGGCCTGGAGGGCGCGATTGATCCCGGCTTCCATGCCTTGCTCGAATCCGTCCTTCGATAGGAAGAAACGCATCACGCCGGAGGCCACCTCTACCTCGGTGAGTTCTACCCGCCCGTGTTCCACAACCGGAACCGCCAAAGCCATCTGATGACCGGCGTTTGTGACGTCCGGCTCCCCTGGCACAACAAGGGCAAGTCCTCTCGGGCTGATCTCGGTTTCAAGTCCGTAGATCCAGGTTCCGTCCGTGCCTGTCTCGATGCCGAATTCGCCGGGGACTTCGGCGTTGTTGACATTGATGTCTGCCGACCGGATCACGAGTTCGCCTTTTCGGAGCGCGCGCTCCTCGATCCGGCTGGAAACTGAAGCGGTGACCGCGCCCGCCATGGTGTTGGACAGAGACATTTGACCCTTCGAGATCGCCGTTCGAGCCCAAGGGATCCCATCCCTACGAAATAGCCGAGCGCGGCGCCACCGACGCAGAGGATCAGCAGCACGACGAGGAGTCCCAGTGCGCAGCCACGCATGAGAGCGCTCCTTCGATAGCGGAGGAGATGAGTCGCCCGGTCCCAATCTCGCCGATCATGCGCGCACTACCAGCGTCCCGGCGATCATGTCGTGCAGCGTCTGCCGCTTCGCGGTGAACGGTTGGATGAGAAACCCGAGGAGGAAGATGACGATCGAGATGTAATGGGCGAAATAGCGTCCCGTGGCGCGGCCGAACGAAACGCGACCGCCCTGGAGATCGGTGACTGCGATACCGAGTGCGCGCTTGCCGAGCGTCGCCTGCCAGGACGAGCTTTCCAGCCCGGCGAAGTAGAACCAGTCGAGCACGATGAACACGACCAAGGACGCCGCAAACCACACGCTGAGGATGAGCCACACCGAGTCGGCGAAGGGATCCTGGTCAACCACGCGCGCCGGGATTTCGTCCAGGATGAAGGTCAGGGGGTAATTGACGGCGCTCAACACGAGCCCGTCGATGACCGTGGCCACGTAGCGTCGCCAAAATCCCGCGTACACCCGAGCCGACCCATATGGGCGCTGCTGGGACCATGCCAGTGGAGGAGGCGTCCCCGCAGCAGACGGCATCAAGGCGGCTTCGGGCCGGTACTCGTCCATGCGTGGTTCCCCTCCGTTCCGGTCGAGTCGGGTTATCGGCGAGCACGACGTTGGCAGCAGCCCTAGGTGGTGCCGAGGGTGAGTTCAGGGACCCTGTGATCAGCTCGGTCTGGACGCAGCCGGCGCGGCGGCCGGAGTGGCCGTCGCCGGATCCGGAGTGCCGGTGCGCTGGTCCGGACACGGTCCGAGGATGCGGCGAAAGGCGTACGCGCGCATCCGTGGAATCCACTCAATTTGGCGGACGCGGGGGAGTAGGTGAAGATTACTTACCGTTGGTTGCCGGCAAGGAGGGCGGCAGAAGCCCGTGGAGGGCAGCGAAGGCGGCCACATCCCGGCGCGAGGCGAGGTCGAGTTTGGCGAGGATACTGGCGACGTGGTTCATCGCCGTCCGATGGCTGATGCAGAGCCGCTCGGCGATCTCGCGGTCGGTCAGCCGCTGGGCCAGCAGCGGCAAGATTTCGCGCTCTCGCCGCGTCAATCCGAAGCGCTGGGCCGCCGCGGCGGCCCAGGCAAGCGCCGCCTCATGGGTGACCTCATACGGGAGTTGATGTCGTCCGCCGTCATTGATCGTCGCCTCGACAGCGACTGGCTCTGGATCGCTGTCGTCAACTGCCTCGTCTTGATG
>JALYMD010000608.1 GCA_030773875.1 Chloroflexota bacterium
CTGCTCAAGGGCGGTCACGGGGAGGTGCGGGGGAAGCACCAGCTTGCGTACCATCTCCCTAGTCTACACCCGAAATCCGTACCCGCCCGCTCAAGGGCTGCCACGATGTCCTTGCCCGATACTCTCGGCGCTCGATCCGGCATAGCCCTCCTCCTACCCCTCGAAGGGGGGGAAGGAGTGCGGGGAGAGTTCATCGACGGTGCGGCCGGCCCAGTCGCCTTCGGGAACGCGCGACCACATCCGTTCCCCGGCCGCTTGAAGGTCGCGGGAGAGGGCGGCGATGTCCACGCCGGGGATCTCGAGGTCCTTCATCACGATCTCGCCGTCGATGATGACGGTGCGCAGATCCTCCGCCGTGGCGCTGTAGACGATGTTCTTGATCGGGTCCCGCAGCGGGGTCATGGTTAGGCTCTCCCCCGCCCAGAGCAGCAGGTCGGCCTTGGCTCCGGGGGCGATCCGTCCCAGGTCGTCGCGGCCGAGTGCCTTCGCCCCGCCCAGGGTGGCGGCGGTGAAGACATCGGCCGCGGTTGCCACCTCCGTCCGGCGGTCGACGATCTTGCTGGTGACGGCGGTCCAGCGCAGCGCCTCAATCATGCTCTGCGGCGCGGTGTCCGTCGCCAGGGTCATGTTCACCCCCCGCTCCAGGTAGCGGGCAAAGCTCTCCATCGCGATGCCGCGCCGGGCGAAGACCCAGACGGCGTGGGCGACGTTGGTGCCGGTATCGGCAAGGATGCCAATGTCGTCGCCGTGGTAGTTGACCCAGGAACTTCCGGCCGGCAGGATCGCGTGACCGAGGATCACGTCTGGGCCGAGGAACCCGATCTCCCGCAGCCACTCGATCGGCGTCAGGCCGTGGCGGCGGGTCATCTCCTGAAACTCGGGCACCGATTGGGAGGCGTGGAGCGCGAGCGGGACACCGAGGCTAGTCGCCGCCTCCCGGGACCGGCGCAGGAGATCTTCGGTGCAGGTGTCGACCTGGGCCGGGGTCAAGAACCCCTTGATCCGCCCGTTGGCGCGGCCGTCGACCTTCTCGACGAAAGCGACCGCCTTCTCCAGCCCCCGGATCCCTGCCTCTTCGTCCCAGGCGTACTTTACGGTTTTGCCGTCGTCGGTGTACCAACGGCCGGAGCGGTAGCCCTGCCCGACATACGCGCGCAGCCCGACGCGCTCGGCCTGAGCGACAACGTCGTCGCCGTAGGAACCAATCTCCATCACCGTGGTGGTGCCGGTCCGGAGCAGCTCCGCCATCGAGAAGGCGACGCAGGCGCGCGCGGCTTCGTCGTCCATCGCCGCGCTGCGCACGGGCAGGTACTCGAAGAGACCGGAAAGGAAGAACTGCCGGTTGCCCTTATCCTCGACGAAGCTCTTGTCCAGGGGCGACTCATAGAGGTGGGCGTGGGTGTTGATCAGCCCCGGGGTGAGGACCATGCCGGTAGCGTCCAGCGTCTCATCGACCTGGCCGTCGAATGCCGTCCCGACGTGGACGATCTCGTTTCCCTCCGTGACCACTACCCCATCCCGGAGGTAGCGATGACCGCCACCCTGGTACGCGATCACGTGCGACGCCTTGATCAACCGCCGGGGCATGCTCCCGTTCCCTCCCATCGCGCGCTCGGTCCCTTCGGGCCACGATCCCGCCTTGGCCACCAACCTGGCTATTAGACCGGGCGACGGGGCGGCGGACAAGAGGCCCCCTCTGCCCTGGCGAGCTCTCTGAGCGCACGGCTTCTTTTCAGGAGGGTGCGCGGCGGCCAAACGCTCGCGTATCCGCCCGAGCGATCCGTAGGGTTTCCCCTACGACCAGGCCGCCTTCCTGTTGCGGCACTAACACATAAGAGGTTCGGAACGCCACAGGTCTCCGTGTCAGATGAAGTTGTCTTTGATGCCTGCTTTCCAGCGAACGTACATCGCCTCTTCCCTGCCGTGGTACGATGGATGTGATGTACGTACACCCCGCTGGTGATTGCCTTACACTCGCCGCTCTCGATCGGTGCTCAAGGCGTTCGTCTCAAATCTGAGGGGGTGTGCCGATGCGTAGGTGGCTTTCGCCGATTCCAGGCCGTCGCTGGACCGCTCTAATTGCCTTGCTCGCAGTCGTCCTTGCTCTAGGGATTGGCCCCGTGGAGGCGACGGACGGGGTCATGACCATCGCGATCGGCGAGAGCAACGACGCCGACCAGCGGGCGGAGTTGCTTGCCCTCTTCGACGCCAAGGACGATGCCCACGTCCTCACCGTCACGGTAGAGAACACCAGGCAGGCGATGGAGGGGATTTTCGATCTCTCTGAGGTCGACTCGGCCTATTCGTCCACGGCCCTGACCTGCAAGCCTCCAGGCGATGGGCTGGAGGTCGCAACCCACAACATCGAGGTGGTCCCGTCGGGTCTCTACGCGATGGCACTGCTAACAGGCGGCGTCGAGGATGCCACCCTCGTCGTCGCGGCGCCGGATGACGCTCCGGCACTGGGCATGACGGCGCTCTCCGGCGTCTTCGCGACCCGGGAGCAGGCGCCCTGCACCGGCGAGATGGATGAGGGAAGGCAGCGGCTCGCCCTCGAAGAGTTGGCCCTGACCGTTGCGATCGGGCAGGCACTGGAGATCCTCGACGGGGTCGCCCGGGCGACGGCGCTGGTCCTCGGTGCCCAGCAGGCGATCATCGAACAGGGAATCTCCAAACCGTCTGCGATCGACATCGTGGTGGCCGAGCAGGAAGGAGCCGCGGACCTCAGGATCCCTGCCGCTCAGCGCTCGGATCTGGTCGACCTGCTGACCCGCCTCACGGCCGGAGAGATGGACTGGGGCGCTTACGCCTCCGGCTGGTCGATCCAACGGGATCCGGAAGGGGGTCGGATCGCCCTGATTGGCACCGGTCCCGTGGACGAGCCGAGCGTGACGGCATCCCCGCCGGCCGGTGTTGGAGGCATGAATGGCTCGCTACCATCCCAGCCGGCTGCTGCTCCCCCTGCCGCACAAGCCCCCACGACGACAGTCGTCGGTGGCCTGGTAGTCGGGCAGGAAGGAGACCGCCTGCTGGTTGCCGAGAAAGGGCGGGAAGACGCTCCCGTCGCCTATCCAGTGGACATCGAGGCCGACATCGTTCGCAACGGCGTGGACGCAGCTCTGGGTGAGCTTCGCCCTGGGGATGCGGTCCACTTGACGGTGGATTCGGCGAGCGGGCGTGTCGTTCGGCTGGGGGCGCAGGCCACCGCGAGGGATCCCAGCCGATCGTTCGAGTGGCTCGGTTGGATGGCTCTCATCGGACTGCCCCTCGTTGCCCTCGTCGCGGTCGTGCTGATCGCCCGCGGCCAACGGTCGGAGGCTCCCGCCACGGCCGTGCCGAGCCCAAGCGGGGCTGCGGCACTCGACGACCGGGCCGTGCTCCAGGCGGTTGGTCTGGTCCCGTCGAACACCGGGAAGGCGGCGCCGCAGCGGTCCCCGGCCGTGGAGAATGAGGCCGATGCTAGCCCGGCTCGACGCCGTCTGGCTCCGGCCGCGGCCCTGCTCGCGGCGGGACGGAGTCGTGCCCGCACGGGAGTCACGTCGTTCCGCGTCATGCGCTATCGCTTTCGACAGCGGCGACGAGCCGCCCGACCGCAGCCGCTCAGCCGCTGAGAGGCAACCTCCGAGGCTTGGAATTCCCAAGCTCCGGGCGCTCAGACCGGCCGGCATGAGGGCTGTTGCCGTCGCTCCGCCAGATCAGACCCTTGAGATCCCCGCCGGCTACGCATCGCCGGGGTAGCGATCCCAGCGGAGCAGCCCGTCCTTGTCAATATCCCCACGGTGCCGAAAGCCCGCCTTTTCCAGGACCCGGATCGATGCCCTGTTGTCCGGCGCGCAGCTGGCGACGACGCGGCACACTCCGGGTT
Organism: Chloroflexota bacterium; assembly: GCA_030773875.1. The sequence continues at coordinate 3,866 of JALYMD010000608.1, forward strand.
GGTTGAATGCCCAGACCGTCAAGGCCTGGACCGCCTCGGTCGCGAGGCCGTGACCCCGGTAGGCCGGGACGATGCTGTAGCCGATCTCGACGGTGCCGTAAGGGTCGGGACCACCTAGGAACCCGGCGTCTCCAACGAGAGTGGCGTCGGCCCGGTGGACCAGCAGTGCGCTCCAGATGGCGGCGTCCGGGTCGGGTTCCAGATTCCGGAGTTGCCCCGGCAGCACCTCGGCGTAGTCAGGCCCCGGCCAGGCTGCCGGGACGCGGGCGCGGAGGCGATCGGCCAGCGCGACCCGATCGTGGAGGGCGGCCCACATCAGGTCCAGCGAGAAGGTGACGATCGAAAGCCGGTCTGTCTGGATATCCGGCACCCCTGCTCCCTCTTTCCTCATCCTCACATCCGCGACTGCTGCCATCCACAGTCGGCGCCAACGGTGTCTCGTAGGCTCGGTATGGTGGCCCGATCGGGCGGCACTGCTGGACCCCGGCCGCACGCGGGAGCGGCGGTTCGGTACCATGGGGGCCGCTTGCGACGGACAGGGGCGGTTCGGGACCGACCCGGGCAACACGGAGGCCAGCATGCGGTTCGGGATCACCCAAATGCAATTCGAGGGCTTAATCACCTCTGGCATGGAGCCGGAGGCCATGCTCGCCTACGTCGCTGGGTACGACCCCGTTGAGGGCGCCCGCAAGTTGGCCGAGAAGGGGTTCGACCCCGTCGAGTTAGGCGTGGACCTGTCCCTCTTCTTCCCCCGCGCCTTCGCCCCCCAGGCGGTGGAGCGACTCGGGGTGCTGAGCCGGGAGCAGGGCGTAGGCTACACGGTCCATCTGCCGATGTGGTCGGTCGAGCCGTCGTCGCCGCTGGAGCCCGTCCGGCTTGGCTCAGTCCGGGCGGTGGTGGACGCGATCAAGGCGACGGCGCCCCTGGAGCCGGAGGTCTACGTGCTCCACGCGATGGGCTCGCTCGCTGCCGAGTTTGCGCGCCGGCGGCTGCCAGAGGTGCCCTATACGCTATTGATGCGGATCTTTCAGGAACAGGCGCGGCAGAGCCTGGAGACGATTTTGGCTGAGACGGGCCTGCCATCCCACCGCGTGGCGATCGAGACCATCGAGTTTCCGTTCGAATTGGTCCTCGAGCTGGCCGAGGAGATGGATGTCTCTATCTGCCTCGACGTCGGCCACGTGCTGGCCGGCTTCGCTGGTCCGATTGGCCTCTTCGAAGCCCTCGGTGCT
>JALYMD010000609.1 GCA_030773875.1 Chloroflexota bacterium
GTTCAACCCGGCCGAGCGCGTCTTGCGAGAGCTGAGGCGGGACGTAAAGGGGCTGATCTACGCAACGCGAAGATCGTGGCGGTGGAGCGCGAGTTGGCGATGCTGGCTACCGATCCGGCGCGGCTCACGCGGCTGACCAGCTGGGGTTGGAGCGGCGATGCACTCGATCAGCTCCCGTCGCTCTTCCCCGATGACCGCATCACCGCGCAACGCCGTCAACCCGGCGAACGTGCTCCTCAACTACCTCTACGCGGGGCGCGAGACTGAGGCGCGGATCGCCTGCCTAACCGTCGGCCTCGATCCAGGGTTGGGGATGCTCCACGCCGACCTCAAGGCGCGAGACTCACTGGCGCTCGACCTGATGAAGGCGGGGCAGTCGGTGGTTGATGCCTATATCCTCGATCTGCTCGGCAGTCGGGTCTTGTCGAGGAACGACGTCTTCGAGACGCGGCAGGGCTGCTGCCGGTTGCTGCCGCCGTTGACCGAGCGGCTGGCCGAGACGACCCGGAGTTGGGCCAGGGCGATGGCACCGTGGGCGGAGCGAGCGGCGAGACTGTTGCTCACGGGGGAGACAGTAGGTGCGGCACCGGTACTGCCGACGCCGCTGACGGGAGCGAACCGGCGGGCCGGACGTGGGCTGCCTTCGGAGGAGGCAATGGTGTCAGCTGCGAAGCCGCCATCGGCGTGCCGAGGGTGTGGTCTCGTGCTTGAGAAATCCGAGAGACTCTACTGTGCCGACTGCCTTCTCAAACGCCGTGGAGGCCGTGGCAATCTTCACCAGTGCGGGACAGCAGGCGCTAGCTCGGCGCCGGGCCGAAGGGTCGGATCCGGCGCATGGGGGTGAGCCGGGGCGCAAGCGCGGTCAGAGGAACGCCGAGCATGTTGCAGCGGTCATGGTGTGGGAACGGGGGCGAGGGGATGCCGACCAGGGCGATGCCGAGGTGTTTCGCCGTGAGGTACTGCCGAAGCTCCAGGGCGTGCCGCTCGGCGTCATGGCTAAGGCGACCGGGCTTTCCGAAGGGTACTGTTCCTTTATCCGGCGCGGGGAGAAGGTGCCGCATCGGCGGCATTGGGCGTCACTGGCGCGTCTCAACAACGATGGTTGAGTATGCTGCTACCTGTGACGGCAGAGTGCAATGTTCCGGGGGAGTTGGTAATGCCGGATCGTGGTAATGAGGACGAGAACCGGCGCCTGCGTAACTTCCTAGAAACGGGGTCGGAGATCGCTGGACACGCGGCGAGCACCGCTATTGCGATGCTGGTCGCTGGACCGGGCGGAGCAGTGGTCGGAGCCGCGACCGGTCCGATGGCGAGTAGGATGCTGCGCTACGGGGCGATGGAGTTTATGCGCCGGACGCTCAGCGACAGGCAAATGAAGCGCACCGCTGGTGTTCTAGGATTTGCGGCTGAGCGGATCGGACAGAAGGTGAGGCTAGGCTACGAACCGCGGCACGACGGCTTTTTCGTCGGGGAGCCGGGCGCCCGGTCCGCTGCCGAGGAGATAGCAGAGGGGGTGATGCTAGCGGCGCAGCAGGAACACGAAGAGCGGAAGATACCTTTTATGGGCAGCATGTTGGCCAACTTCGCCTTCGACAACAGCATAGATCGCGGGCAGGCGAACATGCTTATCCGCCTAGCGGAACGTCTATCCTATCGTCAGCTTTTGCTAGTGGCTCTATTCGCCGACAAACAAGATTTCGAGCTTCGGTCCGAAGACTATACCGTAGTGGAACGCAGGCCCTACGCTCATTGGGCGGTCCTGCAAGAGATATATGACCTAGGACAGACGAACGTTCTTTCCTCTTCCCGGTCAATCACCACCATTATTCCGCAGCGCATCGAAACGCAGCCGTGGGGTAAATTGCTCTACCAGCTCATGGACCTTCGGAGGATGCCCGCCAAGGAACTGCACGATTTAGCCACGGTGTTGCGCTAGCGCCCGGAGCCGCACGCGGCGCGCCGGCTCGGCCGAAGCGGGGCCGGCGGCCCGTGGGGTTCGCCCCTATCCGGCAGTTCCCGGGCGGCGTATCTCTCATCACGGCGTGGCAGCGGAGGTGCAGTGGCATACCTCAGCATCCGACAGGCTCCGACAGCTCATCCATGATCTATCATCATCGCGGAACAGGTAAGGGAGCACATATGGCGCCCGAGCCGCACCTGACGCTGCGGAGAGCGGTGGAGACCGATAGCGCGGTCATCGCGGCCTTGCACATTGCGGCGTGGCAGTGGGCCTACCGCGGGCAACTGCGGGACGCCTTGCTCGATGGGCTCACGGTGCAGATTGACCGCCGAACAGCCCGGCGTCGCGAGCAACTGGTACGCCTATCGTCCCCGGAGCGGACCTGGGTGGCGGAGGCGGCTGGCCAGATTGTCGGGTTCGCCGACACGGGCCTGAGCCGGGATGCCGATGCCGCGCCGGACACCGCCGAACTCTACGCCATCTACCTCGCCCGCGACGCGGTCGGGAAAGGGATCGGCCGGACGCTCCTCGCCCACGCCCTCGGTGATCTTCGGGGGCGGGGGTATCGGGCCGCGACGCTCTGGGTACTCACCACGAACGCGCGAGCGAGGCGATTCTACGAGGCCGCCGGGTGGCGCCCGGACGGTACCACCAAGACCGTGCAGCTCGCCGCCGACGTTGACCTGAACGAACTGCGTTACCACATCGACCTCAAACGCTAAGCGAGCAGAAGCATGGAGATGATCAGCGTTACCCCCGCACGTATCCACTTCCATTGCGCATTGCGGTTGTGGCAGTGTCGGGTGGCGGTGAACACACGGTCCGCTACCGTCCAGAAGCCCGTGCTCTTGGTCATGACCCATACCCTCACTCCGAATTGAGCCTATCTGTCAAATAACCCGCTCGGATTGAGTTGTTACAGCGAGTCCTTCGTAGCTGAGTTTTGCATAGAGAGTTTTGTGTCTCAACTACCGGCGCACTAAAGGCCTAGAAGGTATCGGTACGTACAAGTCGTATGGGACTGCCCTCAGCAACGCCCGCAGCGTATTGCTCTTCGGCCTGCCGCCAGCATGTCTATCGACAGCGACAGAGGAAGCAGGAACGTGCTAGGCATCAGCAGACTTCGATGTCCATGGGCCGAGGTGGAATCTGCCCGGAAAGAATCGGGGCGAGGAGGTCCGGCAGACCGGGAGGCAGAAGGACCTCCCCCGATATCTGCATCTCCCCGAGTGACCACCAGCAGTGGTCGCGACACACCTCCCGCTCGCCCGGTTCGAGGTTCGCCCAGCTCACATCAGAAGTCACCACCCGCACAAGGAAGTAGCGCTCATGCGAGCGGATAATCTCACCTCGAATGCGAAACTCGCGCTCCCGCGTCCAAATCCACGATCCTATCTCAGCCTCAATGCCGGTCTCTTCCCACAGTTCGCGCCTCGCGGCTTGCTCGAATGTCTCCTCCCCCTCCAGGCCCCCGCCCGGTGTGGCCCAGTACACCCGCAGATTGGGCTTTGTCGGATCGAGCGCGACCGCATCCTCGTACTTGAACAATAGGACCCGGTCGCGGTCATCTAGGACGACGAGACGTGCAGACGGTCGGATTCTCATACGGCTTTTCCCATGCGTCGTGTTAGCGCAACACGTGCGCGCTGGGCTACCAATTGGCTTGAGTCACGCGATTCGAGATGGCGCGACCACGATCTCGCTGTCGAAATACTGCTCTTGGAACCGGAGGTCATGGCGAATCTGGGTAAGGGAACATCGCCTGTCCGTCGGAGCGACGACGAGTTTGTCTTCGACGTCATCCAGACGAACGACAACAGCGACGACGTCGCCGGTCATTGACGATACTGGCGTGGCTACGCCAATGATGTACGCATCGATGGGATCACCATCTGGGGCCATGGTCCGCGGCAGATACCCGTAGTTCACCGGGTACACGAGATCAGGATGGCGTGGATGGTGACTGCCGAGTGGTCGATCGACGATCACGGTGACCTGTTGGCCCAACCATGCGAGGAGTGGAGAATCAGATTCGCTCATCTCGGTGCTCCGTATCCTGAAGCAGATCGAGGCTCTCATCCGGGTGCCGGCCGTTCGTGCCCAATAGTGTAGAGC
>JALYMD010000610.1 GCA_030773875.1 Chloroflexota bacterium
GGTCCGCACCGGCGGCCTCAAGGCGGGGGCGGATCGTGTCGGCGAGCCCGTCCTCGCTGGCCAAGATGACGACACCCCGAGGCGGGCCTGGGTCGCCATTCAGCAATGCCTGACCGCGGCTGATGGCGGCGGCCCAGGCAAGCGCCAGCGTGCTCTTGCCGAGGCCTGGGTCGCCGACCAGATCGGTCAGCTTGCCCTGGGGCAGGCGGCCACGGGAGAGCCACTGCAGGCGCTCGGGCTGGACCTCTGACAGGAGCACGCCACCAGCGTGGCGACTGGCAGACACCTCACTTGGGCAAGGCGGCCCATCCTCTGCGGCGACGCTGGGTCGGCTCGTGGTGGAGCAGATCTCCTCGTGCGCCTCGTCTCCGGCACCCCATCGACCTGGAGTCCCCTGGATGTTTGGGTGGGTAGGACGAGCAAGTTCCTCGCTGGCGTCCCACGGGTGTTGATCCATGCTGCGCTTCGTGCTTACGTGGTGAGCCCCAGCGGACCTAAGTGTCCGCCGGGGCCTCGATGATGACGATCGGTCCTGCCTAGTGTGTTTCCGTCCGGGCAGCCTCCGCGAGAACGAGGATCAGCTCGACGATCTCCCGCCGAGTCGAGTTGGCGGTCTCCGGCTGCTCGTAGAGCTTGAACATCAAGAAGTCGAGCAGAAGGGTTGCCACTGACACGTCGAGGTTGGCCCCCATCTCCGGCTGACCGGAACAGAGTTGACCAACGTAGAAGGGGCGGCGCCCCAGGAGGGTGAGGAGCTGAGCGGTGGTGGCGCAGCGGACGGGGAACAAGATCGTGGACAAGGTCTACCTCTCGATTGATGTAACTAAGCAACGGGCTGGCCGAACCTGGGTCCTTGGTTGTGGATCCAGATGCGGCTGAAGCCGGCTGCAGTGGCTGGTACGGTCTGGGTCGTTGAACGGTCCTGCGTGGAGTGCTCGAAAGCGCACAGCCCTTTGGTCGGTGGTTGTGTCCAGTTCCGTAGCGGATTGCTCCAGGGGCTATCGTCGGTGGCTCAGGACGGCTTGAGTCCCCAAGGCAGCCAGCGCCTGGGGAGGTGACGGCACCAAGATTGACCTCTGGCGTGGTATGAAAACGGATGGCGGGAACAGGGCGGCGGACTCAGGCTGCTATGGGCGCTGTAGGCTTCACGAGAATCGGGACCGCCTCGGCTATACGAACCGCCCCTCCGCGAGAAGGCGATCGACGACCTGGCGGCTGATGATGTAGCGGCGGCCAATGCGGAGGGCGGGGATCTCCCCCGTCCGCACGGCGCCGTAGGCGGTGCCTCGCGAGATCCCGAGCTTCGCCGCGACCTCCTCGACGGTAAGAGTCTGTCGCTCCGTCTGCTCTGGTCTCGCCCTAGTGTTCTTGACCACGCTCGATGTCTCCTGACCTTGCCTGAGGACGGGCAGTTCCGTCCCATGTCAACAGGTTAGGCCGCATCAGGAGGGCATACTAGTGGGGGCCGGACTCCATGCCCCGGCCCCCACTTTTCCCCGTTCCCTCACTCACCCTGCCTATGCTGGAGGGGAGGCGCAGTCACTGGTGTAGGGTCTCGATCATGGGCGCTGCGGCAGCTGGATCAGTGCCAGGACCTCCTGCACCGCCTCGCGAATCGTCTTCCGGTCTTTGCCCAGGTCTCGCCCGAGCGCCTTGTAGGTCTCGCCACCGACCTGCCATCGGGCAGCCCAGATGAAGTGATCGCGGTTGTACTTCGCGGGGATCGGAACCAGGTGATGGTGTCTGGACGCCTCGCGGATGGCGTCAAAGTACGTCGTGACCTGCCGCGTCAAGTCCTTGATGACGAGCCGCTCCATGTCGTCGATGTCGAGCAGCCGCGGGTCAAAGCCGGGCAAGTCGTAGCTAAAGGAAACCGAATCGCCGAGAGGGGGCGGGTCGAAGGGCGGGCTGACGGCAGGGGTCCAGTTGAGGTGATCTTGATCGAGTCCTCGGCCGCAGCTCTCGTCGTGGTCCCACCAGTACAGTGTCTCCAGCGCTCGCTCCAAGCACCACAGCGCCGTCAAGTGCCACCGCGTGGCCCAGGCACCCAGACTCTCGCAGAGATCCGCCTCGGGGCTCGCACCGCCGACTGCGGTCATCTCGGCCCAGCTTGGGACCCGTACGCGGCCTCGCTCATCCTGCAGGCGGACCACCGGTCTCCTTGCTGGGTGCTTATACGCCTCCTCCGTGAAGTAGCGGAACCGCGCGTAGGGCACGGTGGCCAAGTCGTGGAGGACAGCTGGTTCGATCTCGGCGACGGCCCGCAGGAAGTGGTTCTGGGCATCCGTGATCGAGCGCCGCTGATCCTCCTCCTCGAGGTGTCCACCGGAGCCGAGCCGAGCGGGGTGCAGGAGGCGCTCCTCAAGCGACGGAGTCGAGCTTGGAGTCCGCATCGGCCGCGTCTCGTCAGATTGCTCTTGAGCTCTGGGACGCACCCAGTTCTCGTGCAGCCGTGCCCTTTTGTCAGCGCCGTGTGCATCCCCCATGTGTCAAGACCTCCACTCGGCGAGCTCCATCCGCTTTGGGCAGCGGGGGGAGGGCTCGCCGACTGTCCCGTCGCAGGCATCTGCTCAGGCCCACGGGGCGTTAACGCGATAGCATGGTAGTAGGAACTCTAGGACCGCCCGTCGTGCAGAGAAACGACCGCCAAGCTAGCTCGCCTCAGCCGCACCGCGGCAACGAAGCGGGCTCGGAGCTGAGGCCCTACTCCTGAGCCTGGTCGTTGCAGCCTATCGGTCTAATCAACTCTGTCCACCCGCGGTACGGGACCGGCATGGCGCGTAGCTGTTCAGCTTGGGCTCAGGATGTAGCGTAGTCAACGCCTCCAAGATGACAACTTGGTCACCAATTGGTCACACACCTGCCGTCACCGGCGGAGACTCCATGCTACGCGGTGGCACCGGCATCCGCGGCGTGACCCACGGAAACGCCTTCAAAAGCACTGGGTGTTACCATCTGACCCGCCAACCCTGCTTCTTCTGGGACTAAGCAACATGTGACCGCACGACCTCGTCAGTATGCCTCATGCTCGCAGAACAACGCGGCAGGATCGGTGAAGTCAGCGTCGAGGTGCCTCCACCTCCGCCGAGTCAAGGCACTGCTGAGGCGATCTTCGTTCAGACACCTTCCCTCTGTCTGCAGGTCCACCCATTGGACGCGATCGTCGTATTAGGACCTCTTGAGCGGCGTGGTGACTTAGCCCAGCCGACCGTTGGGCAAGTCATTGTCGCCATCTGTTGACACCCGGCTCGACGGTGATAGAGTCACGCTGCTCTGTCATGAGACACGGAAGGTCCCCGGCACACCGGACGATCGCACTGCGCGAAGCGCCGACGAGAAGGGAGCACGCGTGATGACCACTCAGGACTCAACGAAGGATCAGCTGACTCAGCCCCAGGCCACCGTGAGGCGCCTCTCCCGGCGTCGGTTTGCTCAGGGGGTGGCGGCGGCGCCGCTCGTCCTTGGGACGGCAACGCGCGGGGCGGCCCCAACCCGGGCCCAGGGGAAAACGACGATCCGGTTCTGGACCCACACTCACCCACCGATGGTCGACCAGAACAAGGCAGCGGTAGCGGCGTTCATGGACGCCAATCCAGACATCGAGGTCGAGTACGAGATCATCCCCAACATCAACTTCGCCGAAAAGATGCTCAGCTCGATGGGCACCGGGACCGGACCAGACGTCATCAACATGGATGACAACCAGATGCGGTCCATCTACATCCCGCGGGGCCTTGTACAGGAGGTCGACCCGGCCGGCCTCGGGTTCGGCTCGCTAGAGGAGCTCCAGGCTGCTTACATCCCCGGCGCCCTTGAGGGGTCCACGCTCGACAACAAGGTGTACGGCCTACCGAGCGAGTTCAACGTCACCGCCTTCGCGATCAACACGGCCGCCTTTGAAGAGGCGGGGCTTGACCCCAAGAGTCCGCCAAAGACCTGGGACGAGGTTGGGACCATGGGTCAAGAGCTGGTGGTCAAGGATGGCGACACGCTCACCCGACGTGCCTTCGATTTCGTCTACCTCCACGCCGGGTGGTACCACAACCAGCTCGGGACCTTGATCAACCAGACTGGCGGTCGCTACGTCGCCGAGGACGACACAACCGTCACCGTCGCCGACCCGCCGATGGTCCAAGCGCTCCAAATCTGGTACGACATGGTTTACAAGTACAAGGTCGCTGACCCGAACGTCGCGTCCCGTGAGGCGACGGTCCCGTACCAGGACTTCCTGGACGGCAAGGTGGCGATGACGCTCTTCAACCCATGGGGCATGGGGCTGGTCACGGAGGACTCCGCCGTCTACAACAAGTACGCGATCGTGCAGTTGCCACAGGTCGACCCGGCCAAGCCCGTCACGCCCCTCTACGCCTACTACTGGGCGGTCAGCGCCAAGACGACGGATGCGGCAAAGCGCACTGCCGCGTTCAAGCTGATCAGTCACCTCGCGTCCGAGCCAGGTCCGTGGCTGAAGAACGTCAACTTCATCCAGCCCAAAGTTGGCTGGAACGAGCTGCCGGAGGCCACGGAGTTCCCGTTCTACGACGTCTGGGCTGGCGAGATGCTGAAGGGCAAGTTCCTGCCGGTCACGCCGCAGGCCGAGAAGATCGACAACATCATGAAGCAGACGGTCGAGTCGTCGATCCTGACCGGCGTCGAGCCCCAGGAGGCGCTCACCGCAGCTAAGCAGCAGATCGAGGCGGCGCTCAAGCAGGGGTAGCAGCCGACGGTGGGCGGGGCATCGCCCCCGCCCACCCTCACGCATCGCCCCATGGGAGATGAGTGCCGCGACGGCAGGCCCGCAGCGCTCACCGCTTGTTTCGTCCACCGTGGGGCCATTATGCAAACGACCCCGACCACCGAACTCCGGACGGCAGTCCCGCTGCAAACGACGCGGCGGCGCCTACGGCCTACTCATGCGCAGCAGCGGAGCCTCTGGGGCCTCGTCTTTGCGCTGCCCGCGATTGCCTTCTTCGCGCTCTTCAGCATCTACCCCATCGGCCGGACCTTTTACCTGAGCTTCTTTGACTACAGCGTCGTTGACCCGCCCCGCTACGTCGGCCTCAGCAACTTTCGCGAGATCATCGGGGATGACCGCTTCAACGCGTCGCTCCTCAACAGCTTCCGCTACGTCGCCTTTACCTACATCCCGGTCTGGCTGCTCGCCCTTATGCTGGCCCTCGCGCTCAACGCGCGGATCAAAGCCCGTGGGCTCTTTCGCACGATCTACTTTGTCCCGGTCGTGATGAGCTGGGTCGTGGTCTCAGTGATTTGGAAGCTGATCTTCCACCGCAACGGGCTGCTGAACACGGCGTTCCTGGGCCCTGTCGGTCTGCCACCATGGAACTGGCTGACCGATATCCACCTCGCGCCCCATGCCATTGTCCTCATGAGCATCTGGAAGGAAGTCGGGTTCTTCATGGTCGTGTTCCTTGCCGGTCTGCAGAACATCCCCTCGGACTACCACGAGGCTGCCAAGGTCGATGGGGCCAACAACCTCCAAGTCTTCCGCTCCATCACGCTCCCGCTCCTGCAGCCGACCATTCTCTTCACGACGGTGATCGGGTTGATTACCGGGCTCCAGGTGTTCATTCCCCAGTTCGTCATGACCCAGGGCGGACCCGTGGATGCGACCCTCGTGCTGACGCTCGACATCTACCAAACCGCCTTCGTGTTCCTCGACGGCGGCAAGGCCTCGGCCATGTCGGTGGTCCTGTTCGGCATCATCGCCGCCGTCACCCTCGTCCAGTTCCGGCTCTACCGGTCCCGGGCCTACGGCTAGGATTGGGGACCGCACAAGGAGGGCTTGCACATGGCGGTTGTCCCGGCCGAACCCCGACCTGTTCCAGAGACGCGCCACCGACGGCCGATCCGCTGGGGTCATCTCCTGCTCCACGTCGCCCTGGCGGCGGGTGCCGTCTTGATGCTCCTTCCCTTTGCCTACATGCTCTCGACATCGTTCAAAGGCAGCAGCGAGGTCTTCAAGACGCCCATCCAGTGGATCCCCTCGGAGGTGCGCTGGGAGAACTACGAGACGCCGTTGCGAGAGCACCCGATCGGCCACTACTTCCGCAACAGTCTCTTTGTCGGCGTCTGCGTCACGGCTCTGAATCTGCTCACCTGCTCCCTGGCTGGCTACAGCTTTGCCAAGTTCCGGTACCCCGGGCGTAACCTGCTGTTTGGCATCGTCCTCGCCACGATGATGATCCCGCTCGCCTCGATGATCATTCCGCTCTTCATGGTCGTGCAGAGCTTCGGGTGGGTCGACTCCTACTGGGGCTTGATCATCCCAGCCGGCACAAGTGCCTTCGGCATCTTCCTCATGCGCCAGCACATGCTCTCGATTCCCGACGATATGCTCGATGCGGCCAGACTCGATGGTGGTAGCGAACCGCGCATCTTCTTCGGCCTCGTTCTGCCCATGAGCCGGACCGCCCTCTCGTCCCTGGCGATCTTTATCTTCATGTGGAACTGGGACAGCTTCTTCTGGCCGCTCCTGGTTGCCACCGACGAGCACTACCGCACCCTTCCGCTCGGTATCGCCCTCTTCGAGAGCTCCTATGGCACCAACTACCCCCAGCTAATGGCGGTCGCCTTCCTGGCGATGCTCCCGGTGCTCATCGTCTTCCTCGTCCTTCAGCGATCGTTCATTGAGGCGATGACCATGTCGAGCGTCAAGGGATAGGCCATGGAGGGCCGAGCATGCGAGGGCTGATCCCGAGAGATGCTCAGGAGCAACTGGAGCGGCTTGGGGGCGGGTTGGTCGTCTCCTGCCAGGCACGGGACGACAACCCACTGCACGGCCCGACCTTCATGGCCGCCATGGCCGAGGCGGCGCTGCTTGGGGGAGCGGTCGGGATTCGCGCAGACGGTGAGGCCGACATTGCGGCGATCCGGGCGGCCGTCGGTCCAGACCCTCCGATTCTGGGCATCTTCAAGGTGAAGCAGCCCGACGGATCGCTCTTCATTACCCCAACCGCGATGTCGGCGAGGAAGGTAATTGACGCCGGATCGCGTTTGGTCGCGCTTGATGGCACCACTCGGGCACGCCCGGGAGGAGAAGCGCTGGCCAACGTGGTCCAGGCCATCCACGAGGCGGGGGGCGCGGCTCTGGCCGATGTTGGCACGCTCGCCGACGCCCGCTACGCCGTCGCCTGCGGAGCCGACGCCGTGGGCACGACCCTCAGTGGGTACACACCGGACAGCCCCAAACAGGAGGGGCCTGACTTCGCCTTGCTTGAGATCTTGACGCAGGAGTGTCAGGTGCCGGTCTTCGCCGAGGGGCGCATCTGGACCCGTGAGGAGGCCCGTCGAGCCCTTGACCTAGGCGCAGCGTTTGTCGTTGTTGGCACCGCGATCACGAACCCGACGGCGATCACGCGGCGATTCGTCGCCGCATTCGAGCAAGAGAAAGCCCCAGACGAGGGCTGAAAGGGACCAGGTACGTGACGAAGGGGTACGAGCGCTATTTGGACGGCCTGCACGAACTGCTGGACGAGCTGCGAGCCGAAGGGCCGCGGATTGAGGATGCGGCACAGGTGATGGCCTCGTGCATCAGCGCCGGAGGGATCGTGCATGTCTTCGGCAGCGGTCACTCGCACATGATGGCGGAAGAGGTCTTCCATCGCGCGGGTGGACTCTTTGCCTTCAACGCCATGCTCGATGTGAACCTCACCAGCTTTGGCACCTTGAACGGCGGGATGGTCGAGCGGACCGAGGGCTACGCGTCAGTGGTCCTGGCCTCCTTCGACGTGCGGCCAGGTGAGGTCGTCGTCGTTGTCAGCAACTCAGGGATCAATCCCGTTCCCATAGAGCTCGCCATCGAGGCAAAGAAGCTGGGGGCCTCCACGATCGCGATCACCTCGGCGGGGAACTACGCCAGCGCCGCATCCCGTCACTCATCGGGCAAGAAGTTGTCTGACGTCGCTGACCTCACAATCGACAGCCGTGTCCCGGCCGGTGACGCCATTGTCTCGTTCGACGGGCTCGAAGCGCCGGTCGCGGCCTCCTCCACCGCGCTTGGCGCAGCGTTGATGAATGCCATCGTTGCCCAAGTGGTTGAGACGCTCCTGGCCGCCGGGCAGCAGCCTCCCGTGGTCGTCAGCATGAATGTCCCAGGCGGGGATGAGCGGAACGCGGCATTGACCGAGCGCTACCGACCGCGGCTCAAGCTCCTCAAGGGCTAGGTCGTGGCGTCCGCGCGTTTGCTCGTCTCGGTCGACGGAGGGCAGACGGCGACCAAATGCCTCGTTGCCTGTGTCGATGGGACCGTCCTGGCAAGCGGACGTGGCGGGCCGTCCGACCACTTCCATGGAGAGGGCGGGGTTGAGAAGAACCGCCGGGCCATCCACGACGCGATCACCGCGGCCCTGGCCGCCGCACGCGCTGACTCCCGACAGGTGGCATCTGTTGCCCTGGGCCTCACCGGTGCCCCGACCGGCGGCGATCAGGATCCGGTGGTGCACGACATTGTTCGTGAGATCCTCCACCCCGAACAGATCATCGTCGTGCCTGACTACGTCACCAACCTCGCGGGGGCTTCTGCCGGTGAGCCCGGGGTGGTGCTGATAGCGGGCGGCGGCGCGATCGGCTACGGCCGGACCCGAGATGGACGGGAGGCGATCGCCGGTGGCTTCGGGTATTTGCTTGGAGACGAGGGGAGTGCCTTCCAGATAGGGCTCCAGGCGATCGCGGTCGCCTGTCGCGCGAGTGATCGACGTGACCGAGGAACGGCACTCGAACCGGTCGTCCGCGCGCACTTCGGCATTGGCACGATGCGGGAGATCACGCGCGTCGTCTATCGGTCGGGCTTCTCCCGTGACCACATCTCTCATCTTGCCCCCAAGGTTGCCGATGCGGCCCGAGCGGGCGACGGTGCGGCGCGTCGTCTCTTCACGCAAGCCGGGGAGGAGTTGGCCCGAACCGCCTGTGGTGTACTGCGGCAGCTCGCCGAGCCGGGACACCCCGTAATCGTCTACCTCACCGGGGGCGTCTTTGAGGCTGGTGATCTCGTGCTTGGTCCGTTCCGAGCGGCGCTGCACGGCGCGTGGCCGAGTGCCGAACCACGGACGCCGCGCTTCCCGCCAGCGGTCGGTGGCCTCATCCTTGCCGCGCGTGCCCTCGGTCGCGTGACGGATGACCCGTGGCTGCGGACCGTCGAGGCGAGCCTCCGGGACCTAACGGCAGGGACTACCCCGTGACCTCATGGCAGGTCGGGACGGCCAGTGCACTCTTCCCGATCGCGGTCGGAACACCACTGGCTGGATACATGGCCCGGACGGGGTCCTCCCTGGGAACCCTCGATGACCTCTCGGTTGGGGCCTTGGTTCTGAGCCAAGGACAGGATCGGCTGGCGCTCGTCACCGTCGATCTCGTGGCTGTGGATGTCGACTTAGCGAGCGAGGTTACCGCTGCCGCCGGCCTCAACCCAGGAGACCTTGCGCTGTGCGCGTCTCACACGCACAGCGGGCCTGCTGGCATCATCCCACGCTTGCATCCCGCTGAGCCCGTCGGCTTGAATCCCGATCTCCGTGCCCGGTTCGTCGCCACCTGTGCCTCCGTCGTGTCCGAGGCCTCTGCTTGCCAGGAGGCAGTCGATCTCCTATTCGGAGCCTCCGCCACCCAGGATATCGCCGCGAACCGGAACGACCCGACGGGACCGTACGACGATCGGGTTTCGGTGCTGGCGGCACGCTGTCCCCGCGGTCGCCTTGTCGCCATCCTCGTCCACTTCGCCTGCCACCCCACCGTCCTGCGTGCGACGAATCGGTTTGTGTCTGCCGACTTCCCGGCCTTCCTCCGGCAGGAGTTGGCTGAGAAGCTCGCGGCCCAGGGGCAGCAACCTCAGGTGTCCTTTGTCAACGGAGCTGCTGGGGATGTGAGCACTCGCTTCACGCGGCTGGGCCAAGATGCGGCAGAGGTCGCTCGAATCGGGGAGCAGGTCGCGGCCGCAGGCATGGTGGCACTTCAGCACGCGGCTCCTGTGCAGGGACCACTCCAGCGTAGGCAGGTCGGTATTCCGCTTCGGCGTCGCTCGGAAGATGACCTCGATACGGGGCTGCTCTGCTCAGGGGTGAAGGTTCCTGCTTCCAACGGACGGCCAGAGGCGCAGGATCGGTGGGTGGAGACGCAAGCCCAAGGGGCAAGGTTGCTGGCAGGGTTACGTGCAGCTGATGTCAGTGCGGTGCCCGCAGCGCTGAATCTTCATGCTTGGTTGCTTGGTAACGTCGCCATACTACCTGTCCCTGGTGAGCTCTTCGCCTCCCTCGGCCAGGACATCTGTGCCGCGGCACCTCTGCCGACGCTGGTGTTCGGCTATACCAATGGCTATGTTGGGTATCTCCCGGATACGCCAGCGTTCGACGCCAAGACTTACGAGGCACTCGCTAGTCCATACCCGCCTGGTACGGGGGAGCAGGTGGTCGAGGTGGCGGATACGCTGCTGAGGGCCCTGACGGAAGAGAAGGGGCATCCGCACGTCATGGTCACCAGGTAAGTGGCGCATGAACGAGGGGCTCGTCATCACCGCCCAGCGTTCCTCCCGCACGTCGATGTCTGTTATCCGACTGCCGGCTTGAGTTGGCAGCCGTCGACGTGGATGTCAGCCCCCGTGATTTAGCGACGCCCGGTCCGAACAGAGGAAGACAGTAACGTCGGCGATCTCCTCCGGGGTGCCAAAGCTCCCCCG
The DNA here is from genome assembly GCA_030773875.1 of Chloroflexota bacterium. The sequence continues at coordinate 10,685 of JALYMD010000610.1, forward strand.
CGGCATGTCTCGCTCGACAAAGTCCGCAATCCGCTCGGGGTCGCGTTGTTGGGCGCGATCCCATCCACCACCGGGGAACATGATGCTGCCGGGCGAGATCGTGTTGGCGCGGATGCCGAAGGGCGCCAAGTCGCGCCCTAAGGTCCGCGCGTACATGATCTCGCCCACTTTGGCGACGTTGTAGGATGGCATCCCCCCACCGACCATCCAGCCCGAGATCGAGGCAACGATCAGGATGGCACCAGCCCGCCGTTCCTTCATCCTCGGGATGGCGGCCCGGCAGCATCGGACCGCCGCTAGCAAGTTGACGTCGAGCGTCTGCAGCCACGCCTCGTCGGTGTCACCGGGCGTCCCACCACCCAGGTTGTTCACGAGGATGTCGAGCTGACCAAAGGCTTCCTCAGCCGCACTGACCACTCGTGCGGCGGCGTCGGGCTCCGTGAGGTCGGCCACCAGCGGCAGGGCCTCGGCACCGCTAGCTCGGAGCCGACCGGTCAGCTCATTGACCCCTCCCTCACCTCTCGCCACGACCGCAACGCGACATCCTTCAGCGGCAAACCCGCTCGCAATGGCGGCTCCAATGCCACGGCTCGCCCCAGTGACTAAGACAGCTTTCCCGGCCAATCCTAGGTCCACGACATCCCTCACTCTTGCGGTCGTAACCTTCCGCCGTGCCGAACTCGCTCAGTCCAAGCTCGAATCGGTCGGCCGCACCGTGCCTTGCCGGGCGCACCAGATGCCCTGCGCCTACCGGTCGCACTTCTCCCAGCCGAGAGCCTGCACCGACCTCTCGAACATGCCGTGCTCGAGGGCCGGATCGCCAGCAGTGTCTCATGGCCGCCCTCGCCCGTTGTCGAGATCACGTCGCGGTAAGTCAGCCAGACACGGCGATCTGTACCCCTCGCTCAGATGTCTCCAAGGTGCCAAGACGAACCGTGCCTGACAGACAGAGGAGCATGGTACTTGAATGACTGCAGGCTCCTCTCGAAGTTCGTGAATGGCCCGTCAAAACCGACCCTGATTAGAAATGGAGGTCGAGCTCCAGGTTGTGTTGAACCTGCGTGAGGAGCCGGGCCAACGACGAGTCGCAGTCGCCGGTGCATTCGCCACGAGAGGGTGAGGGTTCGGCTAGGGGATGCCCTGGTGATGGAAGGTCCTTGGTCACAACTTGGTCACGAACGAGGTGCAACGGCCCGACATAGGGCGACACTAGTCGGCCAGACGAACGACGGTTAGGTGCGTACGTGCGGACCCGTCGAGACGCTTCAACACGTGTTGGTACGAGGGCTTCAGAACTTCAAGATCGTCAAGGACTGTCGTACCCGGGTGGTGATGAACTTCTGCATAAACATCACCGCACTAGCGCCCCCTGCCGGTCCTGCGTCGACTGGGAGCATCACGGAGCGTGCAGACCGGACGCCAGGCACC
>JALYMD010000611.1 GCA_030773875.1 Chloroflexota bacterium
TCGGGGTGAGATCGCGGTCGACATGACGCAGCTCCATCCGGCCACCGTCCTGCCAGACGCCATAGGCGACGCCATCGCCCCCAGACTCGAGGCGGGCACCCACCGACGCGGTCTTGTCGATGCCGAGTGTGACCCGCGCGGAGTGCTCCTCCACCGCCGTGATCTGGCCGACGTAGTAGTTGGGGTCGACGACTGCCATCCCGATCTGGACGCCGTCCGCCGTGCCTTTATCGATCACGATGGTCTTCTGCTGGTTGGTCGGGTCCGGGTTGACGACACGGGCCGGAAGCTGGGTCCAGTCCGGGTGCTCCTCTTGCACCTTGAGCTGGGCTCGCAACTGCTCCACCTCGCTGACCTTGTCCTTCATCCGGATCGTTTCCGCGTAGAGGTGATCCCGCTCGGCCTCAACCAGCGCGAGCCGCTCCTCCAGAGCGGAATCATTGCCTGGGCCTTGCGCAACGCGGGCAAACCCACGCGTGATGGGGTCCACGATGTCGTAGAGCCCGGTCTTGAGTGGGGTCAGAGCCGCACGGTTATCCAGGGAGATGAAGGTCACGCTGGTCACCACAAAGAGGGCGACGAGAGCGAAAGTCTGGCGGAGGGTCAGCGTGTTCACGCGCGAACCTCGGGGCCCACGATCCCCCGGACCACAGGCACGCAGGATGGCGAAGGGGCGTCCGTACAGGTTCCCCAGGATAGCACGACCGGGAAGTGGCGCGAGCGCCCTGCCAACGGATGGGCAGCGGAAAACGCAACGAGCGGCACGATCAGAGCCTTGCTAGGCGCGCCGCAGTTCCTGGCCACCGGCCAGGGCACGTTGGTAGAGGTGGAGCGCCTCGGCGACGCGACCCGTCCCCCGGGCAACGCAGGTCAAGGGGTCCTCGGCGCGCCGGACGGGCATCCGTAGTTCGTTCTGAAGCCGCCGGTCCAGGCCCAGCAGCAGCGCACCGCCGCCGGCAAGGGTGATGCCATGCTCCATGATGTCGGCCACCAGTTCCGGGGGCGTCTCTTCGATGCTGGTCTTGACCAGTTCGATGATTGTTCCTACGGGCTGCGAGATCGCGTCCCGCAGCTCAACCGAGGAGACCTCGACGGATTTGGGAAGCCCAGTGAGGAGATCGCGACCACGCAGGGTGACGCGAACCTCCTCCTCCAGCGGGTAGGCGGAGCCGGCCGCCATCTTCGCGTTCTCGGCAGTACGCTCGCCGATGACCAGGTTGTGGTCGCGCCGAGCGTACTGGACGATCGCGTCGTCAATCTCGTCACCGGCAACCCGGATCGAGTGGTTGACGACGATGCCGCCCAGAGAAATCACGGCGACTTCCGTAGTGCCGCCGCCAATGTCGACGATCATGCTGCCGATCGGTTCATTGATCGGCAGGCCGGCGCCAATCGCCGCCGCCATCGGTTCCTCGATGGTGTACGCCTCGCGAGCGCCTGCCGAAAGCGCGGCGTCCTTGGCGGCGCGCTTTTCCACCTCGGTCACCCCGCTGGGGATCCCAATCACCACGCGCGGGTGGGGCGCCATCAGGCGCTGGAGATGGACCTTCTTGATGAAGTGGTGGAGCATCATCTCCACCGTGTCGAAGTCAGCGATCACGCCATCCTTCAGCGGACGGACCGCGATGATCGACTCGGGCGTCTTGCCGACCATCGCCTTGGCCTCGACGCCGACCCAGAGCGCGCGCTTGGTCTTGGTGTCGATGGCCACCACGGAGGGCTCGGAAATGACGATGCCCTTGCCGCGCACGTAGACGAGGGTGTTGGCGGTTCCGAGATCGATCCCGAGGTCACGGCTGAAGAACCCGAACAGGATGGAGAGAGGGCGGATCAAGGCCGAAGGACCTCCGGAGCAACGTGGAAGGGCGGCCCGGGATACGGGCGGGTGGACGGCCGGTAAAGCCCTGGGTGAGCATGACAACGAACCTGCGGGAAGCCCTCACCGGCGGCCGGAGTATAGCACAGGCGGGGTGACCGACTTCCGGACGATGTCCTTCTGTGGTGATGAAACGAGCCCGTGATGGGGATTGCCGGAAGCCCGCGAGACCTCCACCAAGCCGCCTCCCGCAGACCTCTGCGTTTGGTGCGGGCAGCCTCGAGTCCGCACCGGCCCCTATACTCGCCGGACCATTGAGGGAGGAGGACACGATAGGGCATGGACGAGCGAGCGAATAGGGCCAACGGTAACGCGGACGGCGGGGCACCGGAAACGTTGCCGGAGACGCCCCACGAACTGCCGATCGACCGGGGCAAGGTGGATGCGCTGCTGGACCGGGTGCGCGGCGGTGCCGACGTTGACTTGCTGGAGGAACTCCTGGCCGCGGTGGATTGGCGTGGCGGCTTCGGCGGCCAGGGAGGCGAGGACCTCACAGTCGAGGACATCGCCCGCCTGGTCGCCTACTACCGGGAGAAATTTGCCGATGTCGGCCCGCTCTACCTAGCGGATCTGCTCTCCACCGAGTTCATGACGGAGCAGCGGGCCCGCGGGGATATTGTCTTCTCCGACCGGCTCCTCGCGCTCGGGCGGGACGAGCCTCGCCTCTGGGCGGAGATCAGCCAGTTCTTCCGCCGCAAGGAGTTCGCAACCGCGATGCTGGCGATGGCCCATCGGCGAGGTAAGTAGGGCCGGCTCGACGATCTGGAAGGAAAGGTCGAGATGCAGCCATTCGATGCCTACCCAGGGAATGGACAGGTTCTACTCGGACCCCCCAGGAATAGCGACAACTGCCGCCACGGGTATGGTTTAGATCTCCAACGACTAACGGGACAAACCTCCTGTGCATATTGTGGTTTGAACCTCGTCGATGAGTACGCTCATTGGCTACTGTTGTCCGTCGACCATGTGGTGCCCCGGGGTCAAGCAGCGTCGCTCGGCATCGACGCGGTC
>JALYMD010000612.1 GCA_030773875.1 Chloroflexota bacterium
TTCTCAGGCGACCCTTCCTGGATCTCCGGCATGCGGATGGAAACCGTGTTGTCGGTGGGTGCTCCAACAGTCTGGACGAGGGTGCTCTGGTAACCCTGGTCGGCGAGGACCCGCTTCACCTCCTCAGTCTCCACGGGCCGGTCGAATCTGATCTCCCAGAGGGTGCCGCCGGTGAAGTCGATGCCGAGGTTGAGACCGTACAGCAGCAATGACACAACCCCGGGGATGATGACAATCAGCGAGAGTGCGAACCAGAGGTAACGCTTACCTGCCAGGTATTGCATGGATATCGTCCTATCCTCGTGCGGCTTTTGGTTCGTCGTCTCAAAATGACCGTGGCGACCTAATCGGCTGTCCCAAACGCCTCAGCTGGATCTCGCTCGACGCCGAACCACCACCGGTGACGAGCAAGGCCGGCGTCTACGAGCAATCGGAGAAAGGTTCGGGTCACGGTGATGGCCGTGAACATACTGACTGACACCCCGATGAACAGGGTCAGCGCGAATCCTGTGATGATGCTGGCTCCGGTGAAGTTGCCGAACCAGTAGAGGATGGCGCTGGTGATCATGGTCGAGATGTTGGAGTCTCGGATGGACGGCCAGGCATGGTCGAAGCCTGCCTCGATGGCGCTTGAGAGGGTTCGTCCGGTCCGCAGTTCCTCTTTCAGACGGGCGAAGATGAGGACGTTAGCGTCAACGGCCATACCGATGGAGAGGATGAACCCGGCGATGCCAGCAAGAGTCAGCGTCACCGGGATCAACTTGAAGAGGGCAAAGGTCACCGCGGTGTAGATGAGCAGGGCCACAACCGAGAGAAGTCCCGGCAGCCGGTAATAGAGCACCATGAAGAGGGCAACAATGCCCAGCCCAACGATGCCAGCGATGATGCTGCGATCGATGGAGTCCTGACCAAGTGACGGTCCTACCGTCCGGCTGGACTTCACCTCAAGTGGAACCGCCAGCGATCCAGCCTTGAGTTGGATGGAGAGGTCTTGCACCTCTTTCAAGGTCATGCCGCTGATTTGTCCCTGGTCCGAAATGGCGCCCTGGATCGTCGGCGAGGAAATCACCCGCTTGTCGATGACGATCGACATCGGCCGCCCCAGGTTCTCGCTGGTGAACTTGTAGAACGTGTCTGCCGCATCTCCATTGAGTTCAAAACCCACGACGAACCGTCCGTTCTGGTCCTGGGTCGGGTAGGCGTCCTTGATGTCGTCGCCCTTGACGATCGTGGTGTAGACAGGGCCAGATGGTGTCGGGAAGGATTCCACCGCAACCGGGGATGCCTCTGGAGATGCTTCAGGTGAAGCCTCCGGGGAGGCAGTAACAGGACTGGCAGCAGGGCTGGCTTCAGCGGGAGCTTGGTCTTCCGGACCGCCCAGAGAGGTAGTGACGATGGACCCCTCGGGGAGGAGCTGCCCTTGGCTGTCAATAATTTCCAGCAGTGCCGTCTCCTGAAGGACTTGCACCGCCCGTTGCGGGTCGTCCACGCCCGGCAGTTCTACGATGATCTGCCGGTCACCCCGGGTTTGGATGAGCGGCTCGCTGACGCCGAGCCCGTTGATCCGCCGCTCGATCGTGTCGCGGGTGCCGTTGAGCACATCGCTGTCAAACTTTTGACCTTTCGGCGGGTTCGCTTCAAGCAGGACCTGGGTGCCACCCTGCAGGTCGAGGCCCTCGTGGACCCTGACGTCCTCCTTGAAGCCGTTGATGTCGAGGGTGTCACCCGGGAGCGAGATCCAACCGGCGACGAGGGAGATCGCAGCAATAAACAACAACATGTGCCAGGGACGGAGTCGCACGCCCGTAGCTCCTCAAGAAGGCCCGGCGCATCCAGCCGCAGTTGCGCGGCGCGCCCAGCAGAAAGACATAAAACAGCCGCTTTCCAGCGGGTGAGCGTTCGCGAGTATAGGTCGCGACAGGATGGAGGGTCAAACCGAAGAGCCATGACATAAGATGATGCATCAGTGACCTCCAAGATGTTCACGAACTAGGTTCACGTTCAGAGACATTTTGGAAGACGGCACCTACGGGGACGGCTTGGCCTGCCCTTGCACGTTAGAGTGGAGGTGCGTCCACAGTAGGCCGAGACAGGTAACGGCGGCCGTCGAGCTCTTGAGCGCCCACTGGTGTGCCTCGCCCGTATGCGGACGGCTTCAAGGGTCCGGTAGAAGGGCGTTTTTCCTTCCGGCGGACAATCGGGGAGGACTGGCGTGACTCCGGTATTGAGTGAACGATCTGGAGCAACCGGCCTACGGGCAGAGGGGCACTAGTTGACTGAGGAGCCGGGCGTAGGACTCCTCGTCAAGCCCGCGAATCACCGCTTTCACCGACACGGGGCTGACGAGAACCGGGGAGACCAGAACTTGCCCGTCTAGAACCAGCGTGATCGTCTCCCGGACTGCATCTCGGGAGAAGGCATACAGGCTCCGCGCGCCGGTCCTCGTCATGACCAGGGTTACGACGGGCTGTTCGGTCACTGGGTCTGTCGCCAGGATCATGGATCTGATCTCCTGGCTCCCCACTACGGTGGTGTAAATGGCCCCTTCGGTCAGGATCGCAGGCCGGGAGCTGGTGACGGCGGTTTCGACGGGCGCGGAAACCGGTGGCTTTGGTGCTTCAGGCGAGGCCGGCGGCGCGCCTACCGCGGGTGAGGGATTGGGGCAGGCGGCACCGGCCGCTCTGGCCGCAGGACCCGGTAAGCGCGGCGCTCCCGTCGTACGCACGCGTGATCCAGCCTCAAGGTACTGCCCCTCCGGATCGATAATCTTGAACCCTCGTGGCGTCCGATACTGAGTTCCAGGAGTGCTCTCCACCCTCGGCGTCGTGGCTCTCAGAATCTCTCTCGCCTCTCTTACCGAAGGTGGGATGTTCGGGCCGAGGGTTGAATCCAACGACGGGATCAGGCGCCGGGCAATGGCAGGTGCGGCCATCGATGCAGGCATGTCCTCATCGTTAGATAAGCGCGTAGGCAAGCCCAGTGCTGCCACAAGCAGCACAGAGACGGCGGTCACCGAGAGGAAGATCCATGAGCTGCGCACGCCAGTCAATCCTTCCAGCGGGGGACGGGTTGAAATGTTGTGGCGGACTCCTCGGAACTCGACGGGGCAGTATAGGCACTCATGAACGTTGAGCGCGGCTCGTTCCGTCACCATCAATGATGGACGCTGCCGCAACGTCCCGGTAGAGGCCTTCCCGCCGAATGTACGCCTCAACTGTTCGGGGTACCTGAAAGGCGATGGGGGCTCCCGCAGCGATGCGCTGCCTGATGTCACGAGAGGAAACGCCGATTTCGGGGATCGAAACCAGATGAACGCGTTCCGCCGCTTCTGGCACGGCCGCGAGCAGCGCCTCCATGTCGACTTCCACGCCGGGTCGCCGTGCGACGCCGATCTGCGCCAGCATCGCAATCCGGCCCGGCTGATGCCAGGTCGGCAGGTCACGCAGGGAGTCCTCGCCCATGAGGAAAAGGAGCTCCAGTGGCCCGATCGCTTCGTGGAGGCGGGCGAGGAGGTCCACGGTATAGGAGGGTCCAGACCCGTTGAGATCCAGGGTGCTGACTTCGAACGACGGTTCATCCGCGATTGCTAGGCGAAGCATCGCCAGGCGGTGGAGCACCGGAGCAATTCGTTGTTCTGCCTTGTGCGGAGGATCTCCGGCCGGTAGGAACAGCACACGGTCGAGCCCCAGCGCATGCTGGAGGTCTGCCGCCGCAATCAGGTGGCCGATGTGGATCGGGTCGAACGTGCCCCCGAACGCGCCAATTCGTGGGATGGGTGTCATCGTTTAAGCCGCTGCCGTTGTGATGGTGGCTTCCGGAAACTCCTCACGCAAGCGAGTCATGATCCCCGGCTCGACCTCCGTTCC
>JALYMD010000613.1 GCA_030773875.1 Chloroflexota bacterium
TGCGGTCGCCTGTTGCGCACGGTCCTCAGCCACACCGTCGCCGTCCTCCTCAACGTCCAACGCGGCAACGAGCCGCTCCAACTCGTCCTCCTCCTCGACTGACCCCGAAATCTGCACACGGGGTTACTTACGCGGCACTGATGCTGCCGTGGGAACCGGTGCCACCACCGCGCTCAAAGCCTCCTCGATCAGTGCCGCCGGTACGTCGTCTCGAATGCAGGCCCCTCCCTCGGCCATGGGCAGCACCCAACGCTGCCGGCCTGCCTCTCGCTTCTTGTCCGTCACCACCAGGTCGAGCACTCGCTGCGTCTCCACCTCCGCCGTCCGCGGAAGACCGAACTGGTCAAGCAGCGCGTCGAGCCGGGCAACGAACGGCCGGTCGCATGTCCCCATCCCGGCGCCGATCCGTGCCGCGGCGCGCATGCCTACCGCGATCGCCTCACCGTGGAGATAGCGATAACCCGCGGCCTCGATCGCGTGGCCGAGGGTGTGACCAAAGTTCAGGAGGGCCCGGGTGCCCGCCTCTCGCTCGTCCTCCGCGACCACGGCGGCTTTCAAGGCCACGTTCCGGCGGATGCCGTACGTCGTTGCCGGCTCCTCAAGATCATGGAGACGAGCGACGTTGCGCTCCAAAAACGTCAACAGATCTCCCCGCTCCCCCTTTGGCGTGGAGGGCTGGATAACGGCATGCTTGACCACTTCCGCCCAACCCGAGGTGAGTTCCCGGGTGGGCAGCGTTCGGAGAAACTCGGGATCGATGACAACTAGCGGTGGTTGATAGAAGGCCCCGATCAAATTCTTGCCAACCTGATGGTTGACGCCGGTCTTGCCGCCAACGCTGCTGTCCACCATGGCCAGCAAGCTGGTCGGGATCTGCACCAATCCGAGACCACGCAGACAGGTGGCCGCGACGAACCCGGCGAGGTCTCCGATCACTCCACCTCCGAGCGCCACGACCACGTCCCCGCGCTCCACGCCGCTCCCCAACAGCCAGTCATACAGATCACTGACGACCAGCAGACTCTTGCTGCCCTCGCCGGGCGGAACCCGCCGGCTGCGGGCATCGAATCCGCTGACGGCGAGCCCAGTTTGAACACGCTCCGCATGCAGAGCGCCAACCCGCTCGTCCGTCACGATCCAGGCGCGGCGCGCCCGCGGCCAGCGCTCTCGTGTCAGACCACCGACTGCGCCGGCAGCCCCCAGCCGGACAAAGATGGCAGAGGCACCGGACGGCGCCTCGAGGACGAGGTCGGGGGCTTCTGGAGGATCCTTAAGGTGAAGCAATTCCTGGATCTCCTCCACGACCTGCTCCGGACTCACCGTGTCCACGACCAGCGTCACGTCCGCACGATCGTAGGACTCCTGCCTTCGATGCTTCAACTCGCTGACACGGTCGAGCGGGCTGTCGCTCTCCAGAAGGGGGCGGCGGACCGCGTCCCCATCGCGTGCCTGCTGCGCAGCCAACCGGGCCAACATGGTTGCCGCCGAGGCCTCCAGCGCCACGACTAGGGTCTCGGCGCTTCCTAGGGCTTCCCCCGCCCACACCGTCTCGTCCGTCACCGCGCCGCCACCCGTGGCGACCACGACATGGTCGCTGGTGATCGCCCCCTGAAGTGCCCGTCGCTCGGCCGAGCGGAAGGCAGGCTCCCCATGCTGCTCGAAGATGGACGGGACGGAGGCCCCGAATGCGGCCTCAACGGCCGCGTCCGTGTCGACAAAGTCCCAGCCGAGCCGATCAGCGAGCAGACGCCCAACGGTGCTCTTGCCGGACCCGCTGAACCCTACGAGCACCACCCGGGCCTTGCACACCACGTACCGCCTCCAACGTCCATCATCTGTAGCTAATCCACCGAGTATACCGGGGCCCAGGGCCATGAGTGTCTGGAGGCGCGGATGTATAATGGCGATATCAAACATCCGGCTGTGTCCAAGACATGGCCAATCCCAGTCCTAGCCAGCTCACCGCCAAACGGCAGGCCATGCCGTGGAGAACGTTTGGATGCAACGAATCCTGATCGCGGATGACGACGCGGCAATCCGCGGCGTGCTACGCGACTTTCTAGAGGACGAGGGATACGATGTCGCCGAGGCAGACAACGGCGGCGGCGTCCTGAGCGCCCTCAATAGCTCCAATGGCTCCCGGCCAGACCTGGTCCTGATGGATGTCCGGATGCCTGACAAGAGCGGGCTGGATGTGCTGCGCGAGGCAAAGGCCGGATCCGACGGGAGCATGATGACCCTGCCAGTGGTCATCATGACTGCGTATGGCACGTCGAACGTAGCCATCGACGCGATCCAACTGGGTGCCTACGACTACATCACCAAGCCGTTCGACCTCGACCATGTGCTGATCACCATCCGGCGGTTCTTTGAGCGGCAATCGCTCAGCGAGCAGGTCCAGGTCCTCTCCACTCGCCTTGGCGAGCGAGACCCGAATGAGGTCTTGATCGGCAACAGCGCCGCGATGCAGGAGGTCTATAAGACCATCGGGCGAGTCGCCCGTTCAGACGCAACCGTGCTGGTGACGGGAGAAACCGGAACCGGTAAGGAACTGGTCGCGACGATCCTGCATAACAGCTCAAGCTACGCCCGAGGTCCGCTCATCAAGGTCAACTGCGCGGCGCTGCCCGAAACGCTGCTGGAGAGTGAGCTGTTCGGCCATGAGAAGGGCGCCTTCACCGGTGCCCTCGCGCAGCGCAAGGGCCGCTTTGAGATGGCCAACAAGGGCACGATCTTCCTTGATGAGGTCGGGGAGATGACGCTCTCCACTCAGAAGAAGCTGCTGCGGGTGCTTCAGGAGCGGGAGTTCGAGCGAGTCGGCGGCAGCGTCTCCGTGAAGATCGACACCCGGGTGATCTCGGCGACCAACAAGGTTCTGGCACTGGAAATTGAAGAGGGTCGGTTCCGCGAGGACCTCTTCTATCGCCTCAATATCATCAGCATCTACCTGCCGCCCCTGCGGGACCGGCGTGACGACATTCCGCTGCTGGTCGAGCACTTCCTCCACAAGCACCGGTACACCGCCTCCGCCGGTCCATCTCGGATCAGCCAGGGCGCGATGCAGATGTTGATGGACTATGACTGGCCGGGCAACGTGCGCCAGCTCGAGAATATGATCGAGCGTGCGACGGTTCTCGCTCAGGGGGGCATCATCACGGAGGAGTACATTACCTTCTCCGGCGCCGACAGCCGCCAGTTCATCGATGTCGCCCAGCGCCTCCGGAAGGGTGCATCCCTCACTGACCTGCTGACGGACGTGGAGAAGCAGGCGTTCTCTGAGGCGCTGACGCAGACCGAAGGTGACCGGGTGGCAGCGGCCTCGCTGCTCGGCGTGGGACTGCCCGAGTTTCAGCAGCGGTTGGGCGAGTTCGGCCTCTAGGGTCTGAGCTGACACTGCCCGGTGAGAGTAGCAAAACGGGGGTCTCTGGGCCCCCGTTCGTTATGTTTGGCCTGATGTCGACTCGGCAACGGCATGGACGTCCGAGTGCAACCGCTGCAGGTCAGCTTGATTTTCCATTGGTGCCGCCTGCCGAGCTGTCGCCCGGGTCACTCTTGCTGGCAGATTGGGATCGATCCCCGCCGCCGAGCGGCAGCGGAAGGTTCCGCACCGTCTCCGCCGCCTGCCGGTAGAAGCCCTTCACCTCAAACGCGGCCGGCTTTCGACCAAAGCGGTAGTAGAAATCGGCCACGCGCCCTGCCGAAACCGTGCCGGCGTAGGCGATCACGACCTTGGGAATCGTGCCGGCTGCGAGAGGAATGAATGACGCCGCCTCCCTGGCCGCAGTCCGCCAAAAGAGGCCCGCGCCTACCACGGGCAGCATCTCCCGCATGATTCCCCACTGGTCGTGTAGGTCGCGGCCGTGAATTGCGGAGATCTTGAACAGCATCAGAAGTTGATTCTTGGTCAGGACAAGGAAATCGGCTCCGGCGGCGGCAAGGGATCCGACGATTGGGATGACCGCGGGAATGTTGGAGATCAGGGCAAACTGGGCGTTCGCTTTCGCCGTCTCGTCGATGACTGCCCTCGTCGCGGCCGCCCGGAACGCCGGATAGGCTCGCCCGAGTGCGGGTGCAAGGTCTGGAAGGCGCTCTGTGACCTTGGCTCGCAGGTCCTCGATCGCGTGATCGTCGTCCGCTCTGCGCCCGCCGAGACCGAAGACAGGCGCCGGCCCACCCTCGGTGTGGATCCTTCGCCGCAGGTCCGATACCCGCTCGGTCTCCTCTGGGTCGAAGACGACGACGACGTCGTATCGTTGAAGGTCCGTCGCCCCGCCCTGAAACCCAGAGGACGCTACCCCGTTCGCATTTGCCTCGCCGGTCAGGCGTACGGCAATGCCGGCCGCGGTTGTCTCCTCAGGAGCCAGGACCAGGACCTTGGGGATACGCTCCGCGTCCCGGCGCACGTCGTCGAAGCTCATCTCCCGTAACACGCTCATGAAGCTTCGGATCGTCCCGATCGATCCCATGCGCTGCCCCTTCGGGCGACCCAATAACGGCATGCCGACTCCTCTCTCCATGCGCATCAAGCGCAGACACACAGTGTCTCAGTCCAGCGCTCGACGGCTGCCAGCCCAAGTGGGGCTTTCCCGTCTACGGTTCATGCCGCATAGTGCGGTCGATCTGTCCTTAACCCGGATAGCGGCGTTGGCGGTAGATGGGGTGGATCTCCTCTGGGCCATCCCGGCTTACAGCCCCCAGTCGACCATCTGAACGGGCAGGCGTGTTCCCGGTTCCACCACCTCCAGGTGCTCTGGCACAACCAAGAGGCCATCCGACCGGACCAGCGATGTCAGCACCCCGGCCCCTTGCTCCCCGGCGGACCGAGCGACGTAGCTGGCTCCGTCATACTCGAGAGCGACGCGAACGAAGTGGCGTCGCTGACCGCGGTTGTCCAGCCGCTCGGCCACCGTGGCTTCGACCGTAGGGATTGCCCAATCGCGGCGCCCAAGCATCTTGAGTAGTGCCGGCCGGCCAAACTGCTCGAAGCTCACGGCGGCGGCGACAGGGTTGCCCGGCAGACCGAGCAAGGGCGTCCCACGAACATGGCCAAAGGCGAGCGGCTTGCCCGGCTTCATCCGGACCTGCCAGATCGCGATCTCGCCCTCGGCCTGGAGCACGTCTTTCACAACATCGTAGTCACCGAGAGACACCCCGCCTGACGTCACGATCAGATCCGCGTTCCACCCCTCGGCAAGCTTCGCCCGTAACGCGCCCACGCTGTCCCGAGCGACCCCAAGCAGGCTCGGTTCCCCGCCAAGACGCTGCACCATGGCCGCCACGGTGTAGCTATTGCTGTTCCGAACCTGACCCCGCCCGAGGGGAGGACCGAGATCGACCACCTCGTCGCCAGTCGAGAGGATCGCTACCTGG
>JALYMD010000614.1 GCA_030773875.1 Chloroflexota bacterium
CGCACGATCTGGTGCCGCTGAGCATCGGTGAACGAGGAGGTTAGGCCGCTTACTGGACGATGAGGACACCGACCATCCCAGCCGCCGCGTGGCCTGGAACGGCACAGTAGTACTCGTACTCGCCCGGCGCGGCGTTGATCGTGGTCTGCTGCATCTCGCCAGGAGGAATATCGACGTTGATCCCGAGCGCATCGATACTGAAGTTGTGCAAGGCCGCGCCATCGTTGGGCAGTATCACGGTGACGTCGGTGTTGGCCGGGATCGTCACCTCTTCCGGCTCGAAGTAGATATCGTAGGAGACGACCGTGACCTGGGTCGTGGTCTCGGCAACCGGAGTGGACACGCCCTCCGTGCCCTCGGCCTGGAACACCTCGATAACCGTCTCGACGTCGATCAGATATCGATCGCCCATCATCACGAATTCACCGTACCACCGGACCCACCCGCCCTCGCTTGGGTCGTTGGTCTCCACGATGGCGCCCACTCGCCCATCGGCAAGCATGCGCGCATTGATGACGCCGACGAACGCGATCTGCTGTTCTTGAACAACGGGGACGGGAGTGGCCGCGAGATCTTCAACCGCATCGACACCGAGCGGACCCCGAGCAGCGAAGTTCCGCAGGATGTAGTCATCGGTATAGAGCGCCCACGCCCTCAGGTAGTCGCCGGCGTTCAGGCAGGCGACCAACTCGCGGACGGTTGCCGCCACCTGATCGACAGTCTGCTGGTCGGCTTCCTGCCCCTCCGGTTGCACGAAGGGTGTCGGACTCGCATTTCCTTCCTGAGCGATTGGGGTCGCCGCCTTGCCGGCCATTGGGGTGCCGACTAACTGCTGGATGGCTTCGGGTGCCCGCGGTTGCACCTGGCAAAGTGAGGGATCCGGTACCTCACCGAGCACCGGCGTTCCCTGTTGCGCCCAGGCGCTGATCCCTCCTCCAAAACTCACGAGAAGCGCAATCGCGCCGACCAGGAACAAGCGATGCATGACAACCTACTCCTTGAATCAGCCCCGGGCCGTTCGCTGGCCGCTTGATCTCTCATCCTCCGAACGTTCAGCCGCCTCTTGGCTGTTCTTTCACGCACAGTCCCCCGCGCTGACTCCCCTCATCTGCTCGACGGGGCTGCAGGAGCAGGGCCAGCCAGATGCTCCCCCCCTCGCTCCAACGTCTCCCTTTGGCTTGCATGGCGGCCACGGCGCGCCACGTTCAACGATTCCTGATCGGCCGCTGGAAATCATCAACCTGCATCCAGCGACGATCCGGCGAGGAGAGCAGGGCCAGTTCAACCCGCGCCTCACCCCTGAGCGGTCCCATGGCCCTACGTCAGCCCCAGCTGTGCCCGCTAGCAGCACCGCGCCACTTCGGGACATCCCTCCCGGCGGGGCGCCAATGCGAGAGGATCCGGCCAGCGGCGGGGCGGTCTTGGACGGCCCCGCCGCGGTTACTGCTCCGCCGTCAAGACTCCGGCGTGGCCTCCGGGCTGCCGATGCCCTCGCCCACTGCAGGTGTGGCCTCCGGTGTGCCCTCTGCCGCTGCCGCTGCCCGCCGGTCAGGCGGAGCGGTCTCGGCTCCCTCCGGCACCTGGTCGGCCGCGACAAGTCGCCAAAGCGAGCCTGCCTGGTTCGGGGCGTTCTGGCCGTACCCGCACTCACACGACGCGAAGTAGATGTTGCCGGCCTCGTCCTCACCGGCGCCCGTCACTAGCAGCCCGGTGTCGAGCAGTTCCTGGTAGGCCCAGGTCCCATCATCAGCCCGTCCAAGCCCCCAGATCTTACCGGAGCAGTAGTCAGAGTGGAAGTAGGTGCCGTTCAGGCTCGCGAACTCCTCGCCTCGGTAGACGTGGCCACCGACGATGGTGCAGCTCTGCTCTGCTCCATGCTCGTACTCGGCTACGGGAAGTGTGCCGACCAGCGGGCAAGTCTCCTGCGACACCGGGAAGCAGTGCGACCCCTGCAGGAACTTCCAGCCCCAGTTGATGCCGCCGCCGTAGCCGGCTGGCGCGTAGTCGACCTCTTCCCAGAAATTTTGCCCGACGTCACCGATCCAGAGATCACCCGTCTCCCGGTCGAAGCTGAACTGCCAGGGATTGCGCAGCCCGTAGTCCCACACCTCCGGCCGGGCGGTCGGATGGTACTGCGCGAAATCCTCCTCGCTAGCCCCGAAGAGGTCGATCAGGATATCGCCCTCGGCGAATGGGTTGTCCGGCGGGATGGCGTAGAGCGGGCTCCCACCGAGGGTTGTCTCCAGCGGCCCCGTTGCCTCCGCGCCCGCGCCGCCGGCCCGGGCTCGCTCGACTGCCGGGGTAACATCGATGCGCAGCAGCTTGCCCAGGTAGGTGTCGAGGCGCTGTCCGGCGTTGAGGGGGTCGCCCTCCATGCCGCCGTCCCCGTGCGCAATGTAAAGGTAACCGTCCGGGCCGAAAGCGATCTCGCCGCCAAGGTGGTTAGCGAAGGGGTTCGGCCGCCACCAGACAAGGAGCCCGCTGTCCGGGTCGGCCTGGTTCGGATCATCGGCCGAGACCTGATACTGCACCGTCAGCAGATCGCCGGCGCGGAGCAAGTCCGTGTAATTGACGTAGAACAGCCCGTTCTCAGTGAAGTTGGGATGGAAGGCCAGGCCGAGCAGGCCCTGCTCTAGGAATTGCGACTGGACATCGCCGGTAATGTCGAGGAACGGCTCCTCCAGGAGCGTGCCGTTCTGGTCAATGACCCGGATCCGCCCAGCCCGCTCGACGACGAAGATGCGGCCGCTGCCGTCGTTGGCGTGGGTGATGTTGATCGGTTCAAACAGCCCGTCCGCGACCTTCACGAGCTGCACCTGCGGGTCGCCCGGCAACTGCCCCTCGCCTGGCTGCGCCACCAGGTCAGGAGCGGGGGCGCCCATGCCGGCTGGCGGCGTGCCGCCGGGAAAGGTTCCTTGGCTCCAGGCTGGGACCGGCGTGCCGGCCCCCGGTGAGGGTGTCTCGTCCTGGGCAGCGACGGAGATTAAGCCGCTACCGGCAAGGGCGAGCGAAAACAACAGGGCGAGCGACCAATGAAACCGCATCTCTAGGCCTCCTTTACGACCGACGAGGTCTCCTCCGGCGGTTCAGTCCTCCCGGCTCATCACGCCCTTGGATCGGCTGCAGCGCCCCCCGCTACGACACCATGAACCAACATCAGGTCTGCTTGGCTGATGGCCAAGTCGTTCTAGGTAGATATCTCCCAAGCTGGCCCCATACCGGGACTCCCCAGACCGGGATGGGGGAATGAAGGGAGCGGAGCTGATCGGCTGGCACCGCGGCTAGAAGCGCACCACCGTCGTGAGGGACTCTAGTCGGCGAAGGTGAACATGCCGGTGGATGCCGGTTAACAGGGGGTTGCAGAACGGTGAACGCGGGTGAATGACGGCGTCCGGAGTCTGTCCTGATACGCATCGGGACTTCGCCACATGAGCATTCTCCATGCCAACTCTGCGCTCTCGCCCACCTAGCACGGAGCCCTCGGAGAGGTGAAAGGAGGCACCAGGGCCGACAGATCTCTCCAAGGTCTCGGCGCTCGATCTTCTGCCTGAGCGATGACCATTTGGGCCGGTGCCTCCCTTGCATCGAATGTACGGTGTTCCGGGAATTCGCGGTGATCACTCTCGCTGGGTGGGTTAGGACCTGTCTGGTAAATCACGAACTGGGCCAGATCATCAGCGCGGCGACCACGACCATCGCCCGGTCGTTGGCGGCGCGCTGCTCGAAGCGGGTGGCGACGCCCCGCTACTGCTTGAGCCAGCTGAGGCAGCGCTCCACCACGTTGCGCCATCGGTAGGCGGCGCGGTCGAGGGTGGGCTCGCGGCCCGGCCGGCATGTCCCCGGCATGCCGCTCGTCATGACCCGGAGTACGTCCGCGGTGGGGTGGCGAACCTCTTCCTGGTGACCGAACCGCTGCGGGGCTGGCGGAACGTGCTCGTCAGCGACCAGCGCCCGCGGTTGGATTTCGCCGCGTGCCTCAAGGAGCTTGTCGACATCCACGACCCGAAGGCGGAGCGGATCGTCTTGGTCCTCGATCAACTCAATACCCATTCTCCGGCCTCACTCTATGCGGCGTTCCCGCCGGCGGAGGCCAAGCGGTTGGCGGACAAACTGGAGCTCCACCACACGCCCAAGCACGCCTCGTGGCTCAACATGGCCGAACTGGAACTGAGCGTGCTCCAGCGGATCGATTGGCAGTTCACGGCCGCCGACGCACGCATCAAACTCCGCCGCCTCTACCCGGCGTATGAGAGTTGACAGACCACTAGGCTGACCCAGGGGACGACGATGGGCGCCCAGCAACGGGGAAAATTCGGTCCGCCGGCCAGACGCCAGAGCCATCCCTGCTCCCCGATGAAGTGCATCAATTCTGGCAGGCTAGTGGCGTCCATGCCGATGCGGTTCAGTCGGTCACGGACGGCCTTCAGCGAGGGCCATTCACCGGGGCGGACCGTGCGGCTTGGGGCGTGGTCGGGAAGGTCATTGAGGGTCATGAGGCCAGCCAGGATTCCGCGATCGGGCGCGACGCCGCCATCCCGACACCACCTCGACGGACCACGCGCCATCATGAGCACCCATCCGCGCGCCCATAGCTGCCCGTTCCCATTGGGAGGAATCAAGCTGAAACTCGATCACCAGTGGGTCCTCGATACCCCTTTGCCCGCCATCATCAGGCGTACATCAACTCCGGGACAGGTAGCGGAAGGTCGCCGCTGGGCTGCACAGCAAGCCATCCGCGCTCGGCGAGCGCTCGGATAGTCATGGCGACCGTTGCCTCATCGAGCGCCGGCTTGCGGCGTTTCTTCCACTCCATGACCGCGTCGAACACCATGCGCTCTGTCGGCAGGTTTCCCGTGGCGGCGAGTTCCCGGGCGGCGAACAGGGTGGAAGCGACAATCTCCGCGCCGGTGAGGTCGAGCCGCAGGAACAAATCGACGGTTTCCTCGATAACGGGCTGCCACCACTGAATGTCGTCCCGGTAGGCTGTCCTCGCGGCGTCGAAGGTCGGTCCCACCGTGATTCGCTGCATCCTTCCGTTCGCCTCTTCCCGGATCAGGCCATTGTTCACCAGCCGGGCTTCCAGACGCTTGAGGTCCCGGGCGAACGGGCCAAAGCTTGCACGCTTGAAGTCAATGCCGGTGGTCAAGCCCCGCTCAGTCGCTACGTAGGCAATTTTTTGAAAGACCGTCCGCCCAATGGGAGGGTGAAAGGGCTCGTCCTGGATGCGCTTCACGATCTCCGCGACGATTACCCACTCAGCCGGCACCCACTGCGGCTCGGGCATGGACGAGACCGTGGCCGAAGTGCCATCGCCGAGGAAGGCAGGCTGCAGCTCTTCATGCGGCGTGCCGTGCGGCGCGTACAGCTCAACCGGTACTTTGATCTCGCTCAGGTGGCGGTAGAGCGTCGGGCCTACGATCCGCCACTCAAGCTGTCCGTTGCCGCACCCGAGCGGGGGGACGGCTAAGGACGTGATTCCCCATTCCTCATAGTGGTCGATCAGATAGCGCAATCCGGTCACGAGGTCGTCAAGCTTGGTCACCGATCGCCAGTGGTCCTTCGTCGGGAAGTTGAGCACCCAGGGTGGCGGCAGGTGGCGAAACAGGTAGGGCCTGCCCAGGCGGACTTCCCGACGCGCACAGCGCGCCACGTAGTCCTCGTGCATCTTGGGGAAGCGCTTCTTGAACTCCAGCGCCACCCCCTTGCCCATGACCCCAACGCAGTTGACCGTGTTCACAAGCGTCTGGGCGTCCGACGCGAACAGGTCGCCCACGATAACCTCAACCATACCCCACCCCCTAGCGGTAGAACATGTGTTCTAAAACTGTCGCTTGCAGGCGGGGTTCTGTCAAGTGGAGTTCGTTGAACCGCCGAAGTGCCGGCTCGCACGAGACGTAGGCGCCTAGCAGAAACCTCGGGTGCACGCTGTCCGGGACCAAGACTTCTGCGCATCGGACCCGCCTCGCTTCCCCGTTGCCGTTCCACCACTCGGCGAATACCAAGTCTCTGTCGATCCTGGCCAAACCCTCCGGTGACGGGGCGAACCGCGTGATCCCAGTAGCCGCGTTGCCATCGGCGATGACCACGTTGGGGAGGTCGAGCACATCAGTGCTCACTCGCAACACGCACAGGTCCAGGTGAGCGCCCTTGCGGACGTACATCATGGGGTTCCTAGCATCGATATAAAGATTGGCGTACTCGTGGAGACGCCGGCCATTCGGCACGACCTTGCGCGCACGGAGGGCCTGGACTTCCTCGGAAGCGACAGAGTGGTGGGGCACCGCATCCGCGCGATCATGGCTGAGGATGCCGCGGCGAACAATGGAGGGGAGGTTCGCCATCGGGACGATGCAGTGCAACTCTTGGAGATCCGACTGTCGGAGTTGCATACCCCACCGGGATGCGGCAGTGCCCACCACCTGAGCCGACCATGGCTTCCTCCGCGGGGAGGCCTAGTGCCTATGGCAGTATGACGCAATCTCGTCCACATTGGAACATCCGCGGTAGCAACAACACGACCCGGTTGCCAGAGTGCGGCGGGTACGACCACCCGAACGGTGCCACAGAAACTTTCCCTCCCGTGCCTCCCCTCGCTAGGTGGAAGGCTCCCCATCACCACAGCCGATCGAGATCAGCCCGGCCGGCTAGGCGGCGATCACCTCCCCCGTCTCCACGTCCACGAGCGGCCACCCGCGCTCAGCGTGCAACCGCGCGGCCTGGCCGCGCAGGATCACCAACTCGGCATCCGTGAGGTTCATGCGACCGGACCCGCGCCGCACCGGGGCGACCGGAGCCTGCGGCTCCGGCTCCGGGTCCGCATCAAGCCGCCCGAGCCGATGGGCCAGCGCCGCGCGGTGCTTGCAAACCGGGTCGCCGTGCTCGCCGGCCGGGCACTCGCACTCCCTTAGGCTGACTACGTAGGCCGTTGAGGCGTCCGTACCGCTGGTCGCCACCCACGCGCCGGAGCCGGCGAGCTGCCGGACCTGGACACCTTCGACAATCGCCCGCCGGAGGGCCGCCTGCCACCGATCCTGACTCGCCTGCCATCGAGTCCGCATCGTCGCTTCCATGATCGTCGCTCCCTTCGCGCTGTTGCTCTTGACGCCTTCCGAGGTGTTCCCCAACTCCCCGGTGTGTGTTCATTGTATCATTACATTGATACGACATCAACTAGTTGACGCAACATTGATACAACGATAGGATGCTTGGGAAAGGGGGCCTTGGCATGAAACTGAGCGAAGCGCGGGCGCGGCGGCTACTCTCAGTCCGCAAGCTGGCGGAAGCTGCCGGAGTGGCGCCGGCAACGATCTACCACATCGAGCACAATCGGACCTCTCCGAGCTTCCGGGCGATCCGGGACCTCAGCGCGGCGCTCGACATGGACCCGCTCGACATCGAGGAGTTCGCGGCGGTGATCGAAGGGACAGGGG
>JALYMD010000615.1 GCA_030773875.1 Chloroflexota bacterium
GTCGCGGAGGTCGCGCGATCGATCATCTTCTCCTCCAGTCCGGATGCCATCTGCGTGTCCGGTCCCATCACTGCCCAGCCGGTAGACGCTTCCGGGCTCGCTGAGGTGGCGGCGGCGGTGGCGGAGACCGGCGTGCCGGTGCTTATCAACACGGGGTTTCGGGCCAGTCAGGCAGCCGAGTTACTGCGGCACGCTGATGGGGCGGTTGTCGGCTCGAGTCTCAAGGTCGATGGTGTGACTTGGAATCCGGTGGACCGGGAGCGGGTGCGGGAGTTGATGGCGGCCGTTGATGACGTCGCCTAGGGCGGCCATTCGTTGTCGATTCTTTGTGGTCTCGCTGGATCGACGCTTTCGGCTCGTCTCGACCAGACGCCCATCGAAGCGTATTAGACGTAGATTCCGGCAGCCGGGTGCCGGTGCTCTATCCGTGGCAGTCCGAGTGGGCCGACGGGGAAAGTTCGTGGCGGAAACGGTACGAACTGCGCGCGAAGGTGTCGCTTAGACGCTTGACGGACGTGAAAGGGAAGGGATATAAGCCCCCTCTGACGGGTAGGTTCCCTGCGGGGACCCCCGGATCGCCCTGGGTGGGCGTTTAGATCCCGCGAGCACCGAGTGGTGCAACTCCCGGACGGTGGCGTCCGGAGCAGGTCCAACCAGGAGGAGAGCGCCAGTGCAGGGCAAGGACGAGACGAGGACCGTTGCGCGGTTGATGAGTGAGTACATGCGGGGGCGGATCTCACGGCGCGAGATGGTGCGCCGTGGTGTCGCTCTCGGGATCAGCGGTTCGGCGCTGGCGATGCTGGCAGGCAGCCCGCGCCGTGCCTTCGCGCAGGACAGCACCCCCGCGGCGGACGAAGCGGCGGGTAGCACGCTCACGGCCCCGGCAGGCCTTCGTACGGATCTGCAAGGCCAAACCGTACGCGCGGTACTCGCCGAAGCAAGTAGCCCGGATCGGCCATGGCTTGAGGCGGCGCTAGCACTGTTCAGCGAGACCACGGGGGCCACTGCCGAGCTCATCCCCGGCGAGACATCGGCCACTGACCGCCTGGCGGCGTACAACCAGCAGTTCGCTGCTCAGTCGAGCGACAACGATGTCTACCAGATTGACGTGATCTGGCCAGGCATCGTGGGCGAGCACGCGGTGGACCTCAGTGAGCCACTTTCAGACTTGGCCGGCCAACACTTCGAGGCCATCGTCGCCAACAACACGGTGGATGACAAGCTCGTCGGCATGCCCTGGTTCACCGACGCCGGCTTGCTCTACTACCGGACTGACCTGCTGGAGAAGTACTCCCTCCAGCCTCCCACCACTTGGGACGAGTTGACGACCATGGCACAGACGATCCAGGACGGTGAGCGCGCCGCCAATCCGGACTTCTACGGCTTCGTGTTCCAAGGCAATGTGTACGAAGGGCTGACCTGCAACGGCTTAGAGTGGCAGTACTCCTACGGCGGCGGGACCATCGTCGAGCCGGACGGGACGGTGAGCGTCAACAACGAACAGGCGATCGCCTCCTTCGAGCGGGCCAAGAGCTGGGTCGGCACCATCGCGCCACAGGGCGTGACAACCTACCAAGAGCCCGACTCGCTGAATGTCTTCACTGCCGGCAACGCGGCCTTCCTGCGCAACTGGCCGTACGCTTACGCGGCAAGCCAGGACGCGGCGGCCACCGCCGGCAAGGTCGGCGTCTCCCCGCTGCCGAAGGGCAATGGGCCGGACGCCCGCAACGCGGATACCCTCGGCGGCTGGCAGATGATGGTCTCGAAGTACTCCAAGAATCAGGAGGCCGCCATCGAGTTCGTCAAGTTCATGTGCAGCCCGGAGGTGCAGAAGAGCTACGCCATCGAGCGCAGCCACCTGCCCACCATCGCCTCCGTCTACGACGAGCCGGAGGTGGCTGAGGCGAGCGAGTTTATCCCGCGCCTGAAGGAAGTCTTCCAGGGGGGTGCGGTGGCTCGGCCGTCGAGTGTCACCGGCGAGCTGTACAACGAGGTCTCCATCGCTTACCACACCCTGCTGAACCAGGTCCTGACTGGAGAGAAGGACGCGGCAAGCGCGGCGCAGGAGATGGAAGACCAGATTTCCAGCATCATCGAGGAATAGGCACGCCGGGGCGCGCACGGGCGCCCCACACCCGACCCATTGGTCGTTAGGAGGGGGCATTGTCGCCCCCTCCTTGGCACTCGGAAAGGTGGGCTGGGATGAGCCAGCAGGTGGTCACTACCCCCCTCGCGCAGCCGGCGCCCGCGCGCGTCCAGGTCTCGGACGCCCCGCAAAGTTCATGGGCTAAAGCCCGGGAACGGCTCGCGTGGTTGCTGGTCGCACCGAGCCTGCTCGTTGTCGCCATCGTCGCCGTCTACCCGCTCTTCCAGACGTTCCGACTCAGCCTCACGAACGCACGCTTGGCGTCATCGCGCGAAGTCGAGTACGTCGGGCTTCGCAACTACCAGCGCCTCTTCGAAGACAGCCAGTTCATCTCCGCGCTGTGGCACACCATCGTCTTTACCGTCACCTCCGTGGCGGCCGAGACGATCCTCGGCATGATCATCGCCCTGGTGATCCACTCCAACTTCAAGGGGCGTGGCCTGGTGCGGACTGCGATGCTCATCCCATGGGCGATCCCAACCGTTGTCTCTTCCCGGATGTGGGCCTGGATGTACCAAGACGTGTTTGGCGTCATCAACGATCTCCTGGTCGTCCGGTTGCCCCAGTTGGTGGACTGGATCCCCGGTATCGGCGGGACCCTGGCCGGCATCTTTCCCGAGAACAAGATTGCCTTCACGGCCAACTCGTCCACCGTGTTGCCCGCCATCATCTCCGTTGACGTCTGGAAGACGACCCCCTTCATGGCACTCCTGCTCCTAGCGGGCTTGCAGATCATCCCCGATGACGTTTACGAGGCGGCCAGGATCGACGGGGCGAGCAAATGGCAGCAGTTCTGGCAGATGACCCTGCCGTTGCTCAAGCCCGCCCTGCTTGTGGCGTTGATCTTCCGCACCCTGGACGCGTTCCGCGTCTTCGACATCGTCTACGTGATGCGGGGCTCGGCCCCTGAGACGATGACCATCGCGGTCTATGCCCGGCAGAAGTTGATCGAGGTCCAGCGACTTGGACTCGGATCTGCGGCCAGCGTGGTGATCTTTCTCTGCATCGGCCTGCTGGTCATCCTCTACACGCGGCTTGTCAGGGTCGAGGAGGCATAGGATGGCGACCATTGCATCGTCCAGTCCCCGGACCGTAACCGGTGTCCGCACCACCGCTAAGCGGCGGTCCATCGGCTCCTACGTCAACCGGGCGCTGTTCTGGCTCCTGATCGCCTTTATCCTTCTCTACACGATCTTCCCTTTCTACTGGGCGATCGTCTCCTCCATCAAGCCTAACGACGAGCTGTTCGCCACGCCGGTGCGCTACTGGCCGACAAAGATCGACTGGAGCCACTACCAGTACGTCTTCGAGAACGGCGACTTCCTCAAGGCGCTGCGCAACTCGGCGATCGTCTCCGTGACCACAGTCATCATCTCGCTCGTGTTCGGCTCGTTTGCCGCCTACGCGATGGGGCGGATGAAGTTCCGCGGCCGGACCATCATCCTGTACCTGATCCTCTCGATGACGATGTTCCCGGCGATCGCGATCCTTGGCTCCCTGTTCGAGATGATCCGGGCCGCCGGCATCTACAACCGAATCCCGGCGCTGGTCTTCACCTATCTCACCTTCACCCTCCCGTTTACGGTCTGGGTGCTCACCAACTTCTTCAAGGCCATGCCGGGTGAGTTGGAGGAGTCCGCTCTGGTGGACGGCTCGACGCCGTTCCAGGCCTTCTACAAGATCCTTCTTCCGCTCGCGCTGCCCGGGTTGGTCACCACCGGCTTGCTAGCGTTCATCGCCGCCTGGAACGAGTTCTTGTTCGCGCTGACCTTCACGCAAGACTACCGGGCGCGTACCGTCCAGCCGGCCATTGCGAGTTTCTCCGGCAACACCCAGTACGACTATCCTTGGGGCAACATCATGGCTGCCTCCGTTGTCGTGACCGTACCGCTTGTCGTGCTGGTCCTGATCTTCCAGCGGAAGATCCTCGGCGGCCTGACCGCGGGCGCGGTCAAGGGCTAGGACATCCCCAATCTCGTTCTCTGCGGGAGCCGCGGGCGACAACGGCGTCGCCTGCGGCTCCTGGGTTATCGCTGCCGTGCGCTCAGGATCCTCGTCAGGGAGCGGAACGCACGACCGAAACAGGGCGATTCCGGGGGCTCTGATGAAGGCGTGACGTAGATGTCGGGCTCCCAGATACCGGATGTCGCCTTGCGGATTGGACCACGGATGCGTATGGGTTAGACCAGGAGGTGGGACGCCGTAACTGGCTCACCAAGGAGCCGTGAGGCCGTCGCGCCCACTGCGTTCGCCTCACCGCTGGTCAGCAGTGACAGACCGCCGAGTTCGGCTCCGGTCCTGAGTCGGCCGTGGGTCGCGAGCACGTCCCACGTCCGGCGGGCGATGGCCTCACCACTGTCGATCACCGCGATGTCTGGACCAACCAGAAGGCGGATGGCGTCGCGCAGGAATGGGTAGTGCGTGCAGCCGAGAACGAGCGTATCGATGCCGGATGCTACGAGCGGGTCCAGGAGGGGCCGGAGCGCCCCCTCCACCTCCGGACCTGCTGTATAACCGGCCTCGACCAGGTCTGCCAGGCCGGGGGCAGGCACCGTGATGACGGCTGTGCCGTTCGCGTGTCGTCGGATCAGCTCCGCAAGCGTTTCGCCGCACGCCGTGCGCGGCGTGGCTAGCACCCCGATCCGGCCACTCCGGGTTGCGGCCACCGCCGGTTTTACCGCGGGAACTAACCCCACAATCGGGACCCCGAACCGCGCTCGCAACTCCTGCAGGGCAACCGAGGTCGCTGTGTTGCAGGCGACGACCACCAGCTTCGCGCCCCGTTCGACCAGCGTAGCGGTGATCGCCACGCTCCGGTTGAGGATCTCCTCTGGAGCACGGAGGCCATACGGACAGTGGGCGCTGTCGGCGTAATAGAGCACGTCCTCGATCGGTAGCATGGTGCGGAGCGACCGGAGGACACTCAGTCCACCGAGTCCGGAGTCGAAGACGCCGATCGGAAGCCCCTGTACGTTCATATCCAGATGCTACCCGTTTGCCGGTGAGGTGGCAAGCAGCGCAGTCCGCCAGATCGAATTCCTCTGTGATGCGGATGATGCCTTCGACCACCGCCGGAGCGGTCGGTAGTAGGCTGTTGTTGACCGTTGGAGGACGGAAGGAGAGGCGAGGGGGATGGGCCCGTATTTGCTGATCGCTCTTGGTGGCGCCATCGGGGCCAATGCGCGTTATCTGGTCTCCACCTGGGCCGCGAACCGGGTCGGTGTGGAGTTCCCGTACGGGACGTTCCTCGTCAACGCCAGCGGCAGTTTGCTGATGGGGTTCTTCCTCACCCTTGTGG
>JALYMD010000616.1 GCA_030773875.1 Chloroflexota bacterium
ATAGAGAGGCCAGGGGACGGCCGACGACATTGCTACGGCCGATCACGACCGCGCGGGCGCCGGCGATCGGGATGTTGTAGTGGTCAAGCAGCTCAATGCCCCCTTGCGGGGTGCTCGGGCGGAGCGACGGCAGGCCCATGTGCAGCCTGCCGGCGTTGGTCGGCGTGATGCCATCGACATCCTTCAGGGGCGAGAGGTGTTCGAGGACCAGATCTGATGGCAGGTGATCCGGTAGGGGCATGAGCACCAGAACGCCGGTCACGCCCGGATCGTCGTTCAATGCTTGGATGTTCGCGAGAAATTGCGTGGGGTCGGTTTCCGCGGGGAGATCGACGGGCCGGTGGTGGATCTCGACACGGGCGAGCGTCTTGACGATGGAGTTTCGATACGCCTCGGCCGCCGGATGATGGCCCACCAAGACCGTGGCGAGGGACGGCTGCTCGCCCCCCATCTTGGTCAATCGGAGGATCGACTCCGCGATCTCCTCACGGATGCGAGCGGCGAGTGGGCCGCCACGCAGAATTTGGGCGGTCATCCCGCGCCGACCTTTCGTTGATTTCAGCCAGCGCCTCGCGCCTCAGCTGATTCAATCCTTCCACTGGAGGTTGGGGTCAGCCTTGCTCGAGCAGGAGTTGATGACCCAGCTCACCCTAAACCTCAGTCGCAGCCCACTATAGCGGCTTGAAGACGCTGCCTCCTAGCCCAGCATAGTCGCGGGAAAGGGATGGGCAGCGCTTGTTCACCTGGCCGTGCTGCCGAGGACCTCACTCCGAAGAGTGGAGGCTGAACCGGGGCGCGCCGACGAGGTACGGGTCATCAAGATCCAGTTCGGCCGGCCTGCACTCGAGACCGGCCGAAGTCCCGTCCGCTCATCACCCGGGCGAACCTCATGCCCCGAAGCTTCGTCTCCTGCCGCTCCTCCCATTCCTTGAGCCAGATATCGAGACGGGGAGGGAGGGCTGTCCTCGCTCAGCTCTCCTACTAGGCTGCTTCACCAGCGAGCGTATCGACAGCACCGGACGTCGAACGAGGACGGCCGAACTCCAACAAAGGCGTCTAGGAGGCAGTGGAGCAACCGGCGGTCGTTACTAACCCAGCGCCTCAAGCCCAAACGACCCGGTAACGACACCTAGCAACTCCGGCAGTGTCAGTTTTCCTCGGGTGTCGTTATATGCCATCATATCCGCCTATCAATTCGACAGTGGGAGGTGGCAGGTGTGGATGGCGTGGATAAGTTCTTGACCAGACGGCAACCCTCTGATACCATCATGCCAGTTCGTCACGGCAGAGATGCCAGGTGGGCACGAGGGGTTGGGGTCGTGACTAGAGGTCATGAGGGGCTGGGGTGTTGCACAAGGGCGGGGAGCTATTCGGGGCGGCGTTGAAGCGATATCGGGAGGAGCAGCGCGTCTCCCAAAGCAAGCTGGCCGAGCGGGCCGGCTTTGACCACAGCTACGTGAGCAGATTGGAGAGTGGCGCTCGGATGCCGACCCGCGAGGCCGTCTTGCAGCTGGCGACAGCGCTCGGTCTCGATCCCTCCTCGCACGATGCCCTTCTTGCGGCGGCGGGCTTCTTGCCGAGGGAGGTGTCGAGCCTACTGGTCGCTGAGCAGCAGGTCAGCGAGGTGTTGGACGTGCTTCGGGATGACTCAGTGCCTGAGGAATTCCGCGACAACATCCGCCAGATCCTTGGGCTCCTAGCCGAGCAGGCACGGTTTGCGCGGCGTCCCCGGGCGACCGAGAAGGTGTCCGGGCTCGCAGCCTAATCGGGGACCTCTTCGCCCCGCCGATCTCCACTACAGCAGCGAACCTCGCCCCCGGGTTCGCTGCTTCACCCAGGCCCCGCTGTTCCTGTCCAGGCCCGCTCCGTTATGCGATCCCGATACATACCGCCGGCTCAAATACCGGTCTTACCGGTTCCCCTGGGAGGCTGGACTCGCGGGAACGCGGTCGGCGGATGCGGTGGCCTCACCGCATGCCGCCGGACCGTCTGGCGCTCGCCCTGCGTCTCGCGAGATCTTCCAGGGGACCAGCTCTCCCCGCGTGCCGGCGCCGGGGGCTGGCTTTAATCCCTTCGCTTGGCGCTCATTCCAGCAAGGGTTCCCGACGGTCGGGTTGGAGCCCCCAGTAAATTGCCGGCGGGGCGAAGCGTGCGGCCAATCGCTCGCGCGTCGGATAGAATGGGTGTACGTACAACCGGGCGTGCCCTGACGCGCAGCATGCATGATGCGTGTCGAGCTAAGCGTCAGCTGGGCGAAGGCTCTCGAGATCAAGATTTCTTAGGAGGAGATCGTGGCGGAGTTCGCTCACCTGCACCTGCACACCGAGTTCTCGTTGTTGGACGGCATGGGCCGCATCAACGAGTACATCCAGCGGGCGAAGGAGACTGGGCTCCACCACTTGGCTGTCACCGACCACGGCGTCATGTACGCGGCGATGGATTGGTACAAGGCGGCAACAAAGGCCGGGCTTCACCCGATCGTCGGCATGGAGGCCTACCTCGCTGAGGGCAGCG
>JALYMD010000617.1 GCA_030773875.1 Chloroflexota bacterium
CGTCGGGCGTCCTCCGCGCCGAGCGGCGGGCGGCGCTTCGTCACGGACGACCTGGGGCAGCCGCGGGGTGCCGCCACCTGCTGGAAGCGCTTGCGGACGAGGATCTGACGTGGCACGACGCGGAGTGGCGCTAATCCGCTCCACGGCGTCCGCCGACTAGGGTTATGGCCCGAAGTCAGCCGACCGGAAGCCTGACGTCGAGACCGACTATCAAAGCCTCTGTCGCGGCGGTGCGTGCTCGCAAAGCTCTGGCGGCCGTGTTGACATGCACATGGATGTCAGCGAGCGAGTCTGAGGGGGCCGTGCTGCACCACTCCAGGTCGCTGGCCGCCGGCCGCTCCGCCAGCTGCTCCTGCATCAGCCCGCCTGCGATCTGGGACTCCCGCAGTGATGCCCCCAAGGCCCCTGCCCGGTCCGTTCCCATCTGCTCGCCTTTCCGATGCCTGCCCATCCAAGCAGACAAGGGCCAGCTCTTCCGGCCCCCACGCTTTGGGTTGATGCGTGGGTTGATGCGTGGGTTGCGTGTGGAGCCTGGGGGGGCGAGGCGTAGTGTAGGGGACAGGCAACGAGCCTCGAGACGGCAACCGCCCAGCGAGAAAGGAGCCCCCATGGTCCCACCCGGCAGTGCCCGTTGCGCCGAGCTGCGCTACCAGAGCCTGCTAGCCGAGGCCGCCCGGGAGCGCCTCGTTCCCGAGGGGCCGCCCCCGGTGTGGCAGGGGCTTGACGTAGGGGCATCGCGAGCGCGCGGTCCCCTCGTCACCGCCCTCGCGCTGCTGGTGCCAGCCGCTCCCCAGCACGTGCTCGGGGAACGTCGAGGGCGCATGCGGCACACCGTCCGGATTACGGTCGGCTTGCCGGTCATCGGCTGGCCGTCGAGGACGGGTCTCGGTCCTCAGCCGCCCGCGTTGAGCGGGAGTGAAGCCTGGTGGAGACCGGGGCGCACCACCCGGGGACCGCCGCGTCGATTGGCTCCCTAGCGGTCGGGTGGTTACTGGTGACCGAGGGGACGGAGAAGGGGTGAGCCACCCCTCCGAGTTTGACCGAGCCATATCGCCCCCCTGACTTATTCGCGGCGAACGGCGCGGCCCGAGTGGCTGCGCCCACGACGAACCGAATCTGACTCGCCGGCACGTCCACCGAGTCAGCCCCGCAGGAGGAGGAACGAGGCATGGATCGCTGGCTTCATCTCTCCGTAGTCGTCGCGTTGCTCACGCTGGGCGGCGCAGTCGCCGGCTCGACCTCCGCCACCGCCGAGCAATCCCCGGCCACGGTCGGCGTCGTGGTCAACGAGGACGGCAACACGCTCGCCCTGATCGACCCCGCCGCCGGCCGTGCCATCAACTCGAACGACCTCGGGGGCGCCCTCGACGCGCCGCACCTGGCCGCCTTCGACCCGGCCGGTCGCCGGCTCTACGTCGGCACCAAGAGCGGCAGCCTCGTCGTCGTCGATGTGGCTGACCCGGCCGCCCCAAAGCTCGTCGAGCGCGTCATGCCCGGCGAGCCCACGGAGATCCACTGGCTGGCCCTGGCCGACGGGCTCGTCTGGCTCGCCGACGAGGGGGAGAGCGCCGTCTACGCCTACGACCCGGCCGACTTGAGCGAGCCGGAGGTCGTCCTGGGCCGAGACGAGGGGTTCGACACCCCGCATGGGCTGGCACTCCGTCCCGGCACCCGGGAACTCTGGATCACCAATCGGCCCAAGGAGGCGCCGGGCTTCGTCCTTCGCGTCGACGCCCGGGAGCGTGCCGTGATCGGTGCGCCGCTCGAGACGACCGGCGCCGCCGGTGACCGGCCGAACAACGTGGGCTTCACGCCCGACGGCCGCTGGGGCTACGCCGTCAACACGGGTGGCAAGGCGACCCAGGTGACCGTGATCGACGCGGAGACGTTCGCCGTCGAGACCCAGGTCGAGCAGCACCCGACCCAAGGGCTGGCCCCGCACGCGATCACGTTCCACCCCGGGACCGGGCGCATGTTTGTCGCCAACAAGGACGGCGGCACCGTCTCGGCGATCGACGTGGCGACGAACGCCGTCGTCGGCTACGTGGCCGTCGACGAGGAACCGCACGGGGTCGGCGTCGGTCCGGACGGGCGGGTCTTCGCGACCGCCAAGGGGAGCAATCGGGTGGCGGTGATCGACCCGGAGCGGCTGGAGGTCGTAACCGAGATCGAGGACCCGGCTCTGGCCGACCCGCACCAGATCGTCTTCTTGGACGATGCCGCGGCGATGGCAACCCCAACCATCAGCACGCCCTCGACCTAGCCAGCATCACGAGAGGACGAGACGCGGGACCGACCGCTGGCGGTCCCGCGTCTGATTGATTCACGGCACCGTGGCGGAGTCACAGGGCACCTCTCGCCCCGTGACGCCCATGCGGGTTTTCCGGAGGGCGCCCGGGGGATGCCCTGGAGCGGAGTGGCAATCCTCCCTGTCTGTGGACCGGTGCCCTCACCAGCGCCGTCCCAAATCTATGCGGGCAGGCAAGCGGAGCACCGACATCGCTGCATGCAAAGACCACTCGCCGACATCTTTGGCGCTTGAGATGAGGGACGATCCCTGATGTCCCTGCCGGTGCCCTTGACACCGTTGCAGCGGATCGTAGCCTTTTCCGGCGCAGCTCTCGCCGGCGCTTGGGCGAGGGTGATGGTCGGTCGTGGCAAAGGGGACGATGGATGAAGGTGGTGCGAGGCGGGGAGGTTTCGGGGGAACTGGGAGCGACGTTCACCGGCGAGGTCCGGCTGGCGCGGCTGCTGGCGGCGCAGCAGCCCGGCGGGATGGCCCTCAGCCTGGTCCGCTTCACGGACGGGGCACGGACGCACTGGCACGTCCACCCAGGAGAGCAGGTTCTCTTCATCCTCGAGGGCGAGGGCCGGGTCGGGACCGAGGGCGAGGAGATCCTGGTCGGCCCCGGCGATGTTGTTCATGCGATGCCTGGCGAGCGGCACTGGCACGGCGCGGCACCGGGTCAGTCAATGGCCCACCTTAGCGTCACCACCGTTGGGTCCCCAGAGTGGTTCGAGGCGCCGGAGTAGGCCGCCCGCTAGGTACAGCCAGGTACAGTCGATGGGCCGCTGCCATGCGAGACCGAGTCGCACCCGGCGGCCAGCCGATGCCTCGGTCTTGTTGCAGTCGATCCTGGGCTGTACTATGCGCCGCCCCACGTGGTCGGGGGTGGGAGCGTGTGGCACGTAAGGAGCACCGAAGTGAGCCTCCAGAAGATCGGGGACCGCAACCTGAGTCGTCGAGCCGTGCTCAAGTGGGGAGCAGCGGCAGCAGCCGCACCGGCTGCTGGGGCCGCCGCGCTCAAGGCCGTGCCCACGGGCGGCTCGGCGCAGGTCCCAGGTGGGACGCCGCTTGCGGCGCAGACGCCGTTTCCGGAGTTGGAGGAGGCGACCATCGCCGACTTGCGGGCCGCGCTCGAAACCCGCCAGCTCTCGGTGCGTGAGCTGGCGGAGATGTACCTGGCCCGAATTGAGGCCATCGATCAGAGCGGACCTGGTCTTAACTCCATCATCGAAGTCAATCCCGAAGCGCTCGCGATCGCTGACGCCCTTGATGCGGAACTCGGGACCAGCGGGGCTCGAGGCCCGCTGCACGGTATCCCCGTCGTCATCAAGGACAACATCGACACTGCCGACCAGATGCTGACCACTGCGGGCTCCCTCGCCCTCGTCGGCTCGAGACCCCGCCAGGACGCCTTTGTTGCCCAGCGGCTGCGGGAGGCAGGCGCGGTCATCCTTGGCAAGACCAATCTGAGCGAGTGGGCCAACTTCCGCTCGATCCACTCCGCCAGCGGCTGGAGCGGGCGTGGCGGCCAGTGCCGCAACCCATACGCCCTCGACCGCTCCCCCTGTGGGTCCAGCTCCGGCTCTGCCGCCGCCGTGGCCGCGAGCCTCGCCGCCGCCTCCGTTGGAACCGAGACGGACGGCTCGATCGTCTGCCCGTCGTCGGCCTGTTCGGTGGTGGGGATCAAGCCGACGGTCGGGTTGACGAGCCGGGCGGGGGTCATCCCGATCGCCCACAGCCAGGACACCATCGGGCCACACGGTCGAACGGTGGCGGATGCTGCTGCCCTGCTGGGGGTGATGGCCGGGTCAGACCCGCGCGATCCCATGACGGCGGAGGCGGCGAACAGGGCCGAGGCCGACTACACCCGGTTCCTTGATCCGAACGGTCTCCGTGGGGCGCGGATCGGGGTGGCCCGGGCGAGCTACTTTGGCTACAGCGAAGAGGCGGACATCATCGTCAACGGGGCGATCGAGGCTCTGCGCCAGCTTGGGGCGGAGATCGTCGACCCGGCCGATATCCCGACGGCGACGGCGATGACGGAGGAGCCGGGCGAGTTCGAGGTGCTGCTCTACGAGTTCAAGGCTGATCTGAACGCCTATCTCGCTGAACGCGCCGATCCGGCTATGCGCACGCTGGAGGATCTGATCCGGTTCAACGAGGAGCACGCGGCGGAGGAGATGCCTTACTTCCTGCAGGAGATCTTCCTGATGGCCCAGGAGAAGGGCCCGCTGACGGACCAGATCTACCTCGACGCCCTGGCCAAGAACCACCGCCTGTCCCGCCAGGAGGGGATCGACGCGGTCATGGATCAGCACCGACTCGACGCCCTCGTCGCCCCGACCGGCAGCCCGCCCTGGTCGATCGACGTGGTCAATGGGGATCTGTTCCTCGGCGCCAGCTCCGGGCCGGCGGCACTTGCGGGCTATCCACTCATCACGGTTCCGGCGGGTTACGCCTTCGGGCTACCGGTCGGAATCACCTTCATGGGCCGAGCCTTCAGTGAGCCGACGCTGATCAAGCTGGCCTACGCCTTCGAGCAGGGAACCCGGGTGCGTCAGCCGCCCCGGTACTTGATGTCCACCTCCGTGCCGCCAGCGGTGCTTGGTGGCGTTCGCGGCGCGGGCCTCCCTGCTGCCGGGACCCCGATCGCGGAGGCAACACCGGGCGGAGCGACACCGGTGGTCGAGGGCACGCC
>JALYMD010000618.1 GCA_030773875.1 Chloroflexota bacterium
ATTCGATGCGGACGGGTTGCGGACAGGTTCCGTCGCGCGCACCGGACTCGCAGCGCCGCTCGCCGGGGGGGCAGGCACGTTCCCGGACGCCGGGGTCGGGATCGGATTGGGGGGTTTCGGCTCGCTCATCCTGCTCCGTCGCCCCTCGAGTGCCCAGCTATCTGGCACGGGCGCGCCTCGTCTCTTGAAAGCCTACCGCTCGCCGCGGTGGACGCAAGGGGGCGCGCGATCCCACCTGATGCGTTCGTACTCGTGTCACGCCGCGTGCCACGGCCGGCGCTTATGGCGCTTATTGAGAAGGCCGTCCGTCTCTCGCTCTGCCCCAGCATCCTGCGACCGACATGAGGTCCGCGTCGGTTCGAGCGAGGCGATGCGGGGTTCTGCGGCGCTGGCTCAGATGAGTGGCAGGGCGTCGCGCACTCTCTCGATCGACGGGAGGACATCCAGCAGGCCGATCAAGAGCAGGGCATCGCCGACCAACAGAACGACGATGAGAGCGATAGGGCCAACCAGTCCGAGGTCGCCCATGTAACGGCGGACCCTGAGGCGATCCATGCTGGCAAGCACGAAGACCAGCCAGCCCAGGCCGACGAAGAGGCTGCCGAGGAGGTGGGCGTCGGAACGCGGCGCATCCTGCCAGAGCAGCACAGCCACATTGAGGATGCCCAGCAGCAGGCCCGGTAGCACCAGCAGCGCCACGTAAGCCCAGACGGCCTGGACGGAGCGTGCCCGTGGCACCAGCCGGGTGGGGCGGCGCTGGTGCGGCCATGCGCCCTCGACCGATTCCTCCACAGCTTGGAGGGTGAAGACCATCGCGACACAGAGTCCGACCAGAAGCCAGAGCCGGTCGTTCTCAAGCCGGAGAAAGTCGCGCAGGTCGTCCATGTGCGTTCGAAGTCTCAGGGGGTAGGGCGCGGGGCGGGGCCGGCGGGCGACGTGGCGCCGGGAACATGAGCCGCTGGTGCTGTGAGCGTAGCACAGCGGCGGCTCGGGATGCGGGGCGGGGAGGCGGCGCCGGGCGAGTGTGGAGGGGCTATCCTCGCTCGGCCAGCCCCTCCATCACCGCACGGCCGAGACGACGGGTGCCTTCCGTGATGGTCGCTTCAGAGAGGGTGGAGAAACTCAGGCGCAGCGAATCTCGCTCACGCGAGTCCGGGTAGAACCAGGAGCCGGGGAGATAGACCACCCCGTGACCGGCAGCATGGGGCAGCAACCCGTCGGCGCTCAACCCCTCCGGCAGCTCGATCCAGACGAAGAAACCGCCGCGGGGCTCGGTCCACCGTGCGCCGGGGGGCAAGTGATCTGCCAGCCCCGCCAGCAGCGCGTCGCGGCGTCGCCGGTAGACCGCTCGCGCCCCGACCAGGTGGTCGTCCAGAAAGTCGCTCGCAGCGTGGTAAACGATTCGGGCCGTCATCCGCTCGTTGTGGATGTCCCCAGCTTCGCGGGCAGTGAGCAGCGGTGTGACAAGGTCCGGGGGAGCGGCCAGCCAGCCAACGCGTAGCCCCGGGGCAATCGTCTTCGAGAAGGTCCCGAGGTAGACCACGTCCGGGTCCAACGCACGCAGGGCCGGCTCCGCTTGGCCGTCGTAGCGCAGCTCGCCGTAGGGATCGTCTTCCACAACCAGGATGCCGTGGGCACGAGCCACCTGCAGCAGCGCCTCGCGCCGGGCACGGGGCATCGTCGAGCCGGTCGGGTTCTGGAACGTCGGCACGGTGTAGAGCAGCTTGGGTGGGCGTGAGCTCCCGGCCAGGGCCTGCTCCAGGGCGTCAACCCGGAGTCCGTCGCCGTCGGTCGGCACCGTCAGGTAGGTGGCCTCGAACGCGTCGAAGACCTGGAGCGCGCCAAGGTAGGTCGGCGCTTCGACCAGGACGATGTCGCCCGGATCCAACACCAGGCGGGCGATGAGGTCGATGCCCTGCTGGCTCCCATTCGTGAGCAGGAGGCTGTCCGGGTGGGCCACGATGCCCTGGGTGGCCATCCGAGCCGCGACAAGTTCCCGCAGGGGAGCGAACCCGGCCACGTCGCCGTAACCAAGGTGACCGGGCGCATCGGCCCAGACCGCGGCGGCGGCCTCTTGCAGGCGGGCAACCGGCATCAGTTCCATTGCCGGCGCGCCGTTGCCGAAGAAGATCATGTCCGGGTGACGATCCAGCAGGCGGATTACCGCCTCCCAGGGAGACGGACCGAAGCTCGCAGCGCGTCGCGCAAGCGGACGGGCGGCGGGCCGGCGCAGGTCGTTATGGATTACGGCGGCCGCGTCCGTGGCTGTCATCGGGGCGAACTCCTTGGAAGGGACATCAGGGTGGGACGGGCGAGCGGTGAGGAAAACTGGTGGCATAAGGTCCCTTATACAGGGATCAAGGCCACCACGCCCCATACCGCCGCACTGACGGCTGCCCCTGGATTGCGAATCGCTGTCGCTTGGATTCTCATCTTACCCCGATTCGCGCAGCGCTTGCCCGGCTGGCTCCACGGCGTCAATCAGCACCACCTCCAGGCGCTTGTTGTTCTTGCCTTTCGAGCGCGTGCCGACCACCCGGAGGCCGCCCACCTCCCGCGTGTTGGCGACGTGGGTGCCACCATCCGCCTGGAGGTCCAAGCCGACGATCTCGACCGTCCGCACCTCCGTGATCCCTGCCGGCAGAAGGTTGATCTTGGTTCGGAGCAGGTCCGGGATTGCGAACGCTTCGGCTCGTGGCAACGTTTGGACGCGAATCTCCCGCCCAGCGGCGATCTCGGCGCTAGCCCGGGCCTCGATCTCCGCCACCCGTGCCGGATTCAGGTCGCCCAATTCGAAATCCATCCGTGCCTTGTCTGGTCCCATGTTGCCCCCGGTGACCAGCGCGCCGTAGGAGTGGAAGACGACGCCGCAGAGAACGTGCAGTGCCGTGTGGGTACGCATCAGGCGATAACGCAGCGCCCAGTCCAGTTCGCCCCGGACCCGATCCCCAACCGCCGGCAGCGGGTCCGCAGGCTCCAGGGCATGCAGGATCCCCCCACCCTCACGCCGGACGCCGGCAACCTGCCAACCCAGTGCGGCATCCCCGGCTGCGTCCACCGAAACTAGGGTGTGTCTTCAAACGGGCAACCAGAGCCGGATGGCAGCGAGGGTGAGCAAGGCATGGTAGGTCTCCTCCAGTTTCTCGTACCGGGTAGCGATGGCCCGGTGCTGCTTGAGCCGGTTGATCGT
>JALYMD010000619.1 GCA_030773875.1 Chloroflexota bacterium
CCCGAGGAGGTCGATAACGACCCGCCAGGCCGGGGTGCGGGGAAGCTGGATGACGTGAACGTGGCCCACGGGACGGGCTCCCGGAACGACGCAACGGTGCGGGACGAGGACGTGGAGCATAAACCGCCCCCGGCCTCGGCGGGAATAGCCCGAAAGGGGGGGGCAGGACAAACGTTGAGCGGACGACTTGCTTTGTGTACCCGCAGAGCGAACATCGGACGGCCGCTCGGCAGGTGTGCCGGTGGTGGACCAGCATGATGAGGAGGCACCAGGAATGGCGACGAGGACACAAACCTGCCCGTCAGCCCACCCGACGCGGGTGGCGATCTACTGCCGCGTCAGCAGCGCCGGGCAGGAGGACAACTCCAGCTTAGACACGCAGGAGGCGGCCTGCCGTGCCTGCGCCGCCGAGCGGGGCTGGGTGGTGGTCGATGTCTATCGAGAAGTTCACACAGGGGCGGAGCTCTTCGAGCGGCCGCGGCTGACCGCCCTCCGGGAGGCGATGCGTCGCGGGGAGTTCGACGTCCTGCTAGTCCACGCCCTCGACCGCCTCAGCCGCAAGCAGACGCACCAAGGACTCATCCTGTCGGAGGCCGAGCACGCGGGGGTTAAGTGGGAGTCCGTCACCGAGGACATCGACAACTCACCTCAAGGCCAGATCCTGCGCGCGGTCATCGGGGGGATGGCCGAAATGGAGCGTCTCAAGATCGCCGAGCGGACCGTTCGCGGTCGCCGCGCGCGGGCTCACTCCGGCAGGTTACTCCCGGGCAAGGCAGCTCTCTACGGCTATCAGTGGCGGGATGCCACCAAGTCCGCCTACGACATCGACCCAGCGACCGCACCAATCGTCCAGCGAATCTTCCGGCAGTCGATCGAAGGCACCACGATCCGTGCGATCGCCGCCCAGCTGACCAAAGATGCTGTCCCGACAGCGTCCGGAGGCACTATCTGGAGCGCGTCGACCATCCACACCATCCTCAAGCAACCCGCGTACACCGGTGAAGCGACCGCTTGGAGATACGGCAGCGAGAAGACGAAGTTCGGAGGGTACCGGATCTTCGTTCGACCTGACGCTGAGCAGGCCAAGCTACCGCCGGGTACGGTTCCACAGTTGGTCGAGCCGGCCGACTTCGAGGCGGTTCAATGGCGTTTGCAACGGAACCGGGAGCAAGCGGTCCGCAACAATCCGCACCCTGAGGCCACCTTGTTGCGGGGCGGCTACGCCAGGTGTGGCTACTGCGGCACGGCCCTGTCGGTGATGACGAAGCAAGGACTCACGTTCTACCGCCACGGTACCCGCCAGCGCGACCGCCACGGTTGTCCATCAATTCGCATCAAGGCGGATCGCCTCGATGGCGAAACTTGGGGGCGCATTGCAGCGATCCTCACCCAGCCCGAGATCATCGCCGCGCAAGTTGCCTCCCTGCGTGCGGCCGACCCTGCCGCCGTAGACCTGGTAGTGATCGACCGCCAGATAGAGGGGGTGAAGCGGAAGCAATCTAACCTCGTCAAGCGCCTCGCACTGATCGACGACGAGGACACCGCGGCTGTTGTGGCGGCGGAGGTCAACACCCTCGCGTCCCAGCGAAAACAGCTGCAGGTTGAGCGCGAGGCGGTCGAAGCGCGGAGCGCAGGATGGCGGGCGACGCAGGACCAACTAGATAGTCTGGAGGCGTGGTGTCGTCGAGTGGCGGTCAACCTCGACGAACTCGCCTACGAAGAGAAGCGGCACCTCCTTGATGCGCTGGGCGTCCAGATCCGGCTTTATCACACCGATCACGCCCCGCGCTTTGAAGTTGTTGCCTCACTGCCGCTGGACGGCGAAGCGGCTCCTGTGTCCACAAGCTCTCGTCGCTGCGACGGGCCTCCAACCTGCTTGAGACCGACCGCAATGAGTTTGGCTTGCGAGCCCTCTACTACGACGGCTTGCCGGTGATCACCGACAATTTCATCTCTGATACTCAGACCAAGGGCACGTCCGGGGCGACGACCTCGACGATCTACGCGGTCAAGATGGGCCAGGGCGTCGGTGTGGTCGGGCCGGAGCATGGGGGGATTCAGGCAGAGACAATCGGCGAACTGGAGACCAAGGACGCGACTCGGCACCGGATCAAGTGGTACACGTCTTTGGCGGTGATGAGCGAGTTGGGCGTGGCCAAACTCGACGGGATTCTGCCGTAGCCCGAGTCGAGGAGTCGAGCGAGTCGGGGAGTCGAGGAGATCTCCCCAAATCCCCGACTCCTCGGCTCCTCGGCTCCTCGACTTCCATCACTCAGGAGCCCTGCTGATGCCTCAAGCTCTATCCGATGGCCGGCCGGACAATCCGGTCTTTACGGTCATGGACGCCGTTCCGATTGCTGCCGGAGGGAATGCTCTCTCCGACCACGTTCCCTGCAGTGGCCACGAACGCGCCGCGATCGCCTATAGCATCGATCAGTCGCACACGCGGCTGGTCCACCTCTCCGACGACGGGGTGACCTTCTACACCCTCGCCGCATCGGGGCCGAACGTTGACTACGGCGGCGGCACCCTCTCCACCGCGAGCCGGTCGCTGACCATCGATGTCGCGGGCGCTCGCTTTCTCCGCGTCGCGATCACTAACGCCGGCGCGGCCCTGGCAACGGCGACCGCGAAGGTGATGCTCGGCTAGCGGTTACAGACGCCAGACGCCCAACGCCAGTGGTTGGAGGCCAGTGGCCAATCGGCAGGGGTCAGATGCGAGCGGCCAAGACCCTCGGCGTTCTGGCGTCTCTAACGTCTGGCGTCTGGCTACTGACGTCTGGTGTCGCCACACGCGGTGGGAGGATTGATGATTCCGAATCCAAACGCGCCGATCGTCGCCGAGGCGGAGATTCCGGCGAGCACGCGGCAAGCCATCCAGGAACGCCTGGCGCAGTTGATTGCCGCTTGGCCTGCCACCGACGAAGAGGGGCGGGCGACTATGGCAATCACCGTACACGATCTGGTGGTCCAACTGCGCCGGCCGGACGAGTTGGCCACCCTCGGGGTCACGGCGGAGCAAATCACGGGCAAGCGCGTGCGGCGCCTGCTCCGCAACCTCAACCTGGAACCGGACGGGGCATGACCAGCAGAGAAGCTGGGTCAGGGCACGCTGGCGAAGGGGAGCGCCGCAATCTCCGGGCGCAGCCTCTCCAGTAACGCATCGGATTCGATGCGCCACGTCCGGCTGGTGCGTCCCGTGCCACGGGAGGTGGTTCGGCTGGCAAAGGACGAAAGGAGAAACGATGGCCCAGGGCGGTACATCGGCGGGTTGGCGCGTCCCGGCCAGTGCGCCGCCGTGGAAACCGGGCCCGGGGCAGACCGAGGACCGCGCCCGGCTGGCGCGGTACGCGGAGGCGCTAGCGTTCTATGAGGGAAGCCAGTGGCTCGGCCGGCGGCAGCGAGGGGAAACGCGGCTCACCTTCAATTACGCTCGCGCGCTGGTCCGCAAAGTGGCGAGCTACGTCTTCCCGGCGCCCGTGACATTCTCCGTTCCCGCACCTTCCTCTGATCTGGAAGCGGCGGCACGGCGAGCCGAGTTGGCGCTGGCGGAGGTCGCGGCGGAGTTGGATCTGGGGCAACTGGACATTGAATTGTGCGTCGATGCCTCCGTGCTTGGGGATGCCGCGTTGAAGGTGACGTGGGACGGCGCGATGGAGCGACCTGTGGTGGCGGCGGTTGACCCGGCAACCTTGACCGCCTGGTGGGCTCCAGACAATCCCCGCCGAATGCTGCGCGTGGCGCAGACCTACGAACTCCCAGGGGCAGCGATCCCGGCAGCCT
>JALYMD010000620.1 GCA_030773875.1 Chloroflexota bacterium
TCCTGCGCTCCAAGGCGCTGGCCCTCACCGACCGGGTCTTTGC
Source organism: Chloroflexota bacterium (assembly GCA_030773875.1). Next base: position 44 of record JALYMD010000620.1, read on the forward strand.
CTGCGTCGCGCTGCTGGCGGCGATGGGCATCGGCCTCTTCGCCCTGGTCGCCCTCGCCGAGCGGCTCCTCCTTCCATGGCGGCGGGTCGGAGCGGGAGAGGACGGGAGCACGAACGAGTGATCGGGGTGTCTGCCCCATGCGATGGGAGCTGGGTTTATGATCCGAGCATGCTTCACGTCGAGGCGTGCCACGACGGGAGACGACCGAGATGCCCCAGGAGCAGGTGGCCCGCCACGACATTGACCCCGATGACCCGACCGACGACGAGATTGCCAACCTGATGACCCGAAGCGGGGCGATCGACTGGTCGGGGTACATCCATGCCGACCCGGCCATTTCGTTCGGCAAACCGGTGGTCCGGGGAACGCGATTGGCGGTCGAGTTTGTGCTGGAGCTGTACGCGGCGGGGTGGACCGACGAGCAGGTGCTGGAGAACTACCCGCGCCTCACGCCTGAAGCGATCCGTGCCGTCTTCGCCTTCGCCGCCGAGTGCGTGGCCGAACAACGGTCCGTCGACCGGCATAGGACCCCGGTGCGACCTCGAGCGTGACGCGATTCTTGGCCGACGAGAACGTACCCCGTGAGAGCGTCCGACTGCTTCGTCAACACGGACACGACGTGGTGGAGGTTCGCAAGGGGGCCCCCGGCGCTTCGGACGAGGCCGTCTCGACCCGTGCGCGGGCCGAGCACCGAGTGCTGCTCACCTTCGACCGGGACTACGGTGAATTGATCTATCTTCGCGCGGTGGCACCACCTCCCGGCCTAAACTATCTCCGGCTTGCCCCGCTGCATCCGCGCGAACTGGTTAACCGCGTGCTCTCGCTTCTGAACGACCCGAATTTGGCACTCGACGCGGCTTTTGTGATCGTTGACGCCGAGCGAACGCGGGTGCGTCCGCTCCCATCTCCCTGAAGGCTGAGGATCTCTCGTGTCCGCGGGGATGGGAGTCCGAACCCTCCCGTGCTGGGCCAGGGTGCCGGTCCCTGGGAGTCCGATCGGCGCACCTGGTGGGGGGAAGGTCCGAGGACGGCAGGAAGAACCGAGCCTGGCTCGCTCCGGTGCGGCGGAGCGCGCTTGGCATGAACAAACTCCGCCTGAAGGTGTCATTCCCGCGGACCTCGGCGTCGGCATGCCCGGCGACGCATCTCGGAACCTCAACTTAGGGGGGCCCCACCGGGGCCGAGCACGGGCGGGTCGTCGCGATATCCCGGGCGAGCGACCGGGTTCCTCGTAGCACGCCCCACAGCGCCGTCTTGACGCAACGGAGCACGGACGAGCCGGGCTGCTACACTCGAGTACCCCGCTTTGTCGTCATGGTGTTGCTGCCGCCCCCGGCACCGGGGAGGGGAGAGCGTCGAATGGGCGTGCCTGAGGAAGCAACGGGACGAAGAAGCGCGTCGTTGCCGACGAAGCCCCGCTGCGCGGGGTGCGGGACGGCGCTTGGAGAGCGGTTCGGGTGGTGCGGCAACTGCCGCGCGGCGTACTGCTTCGGCTGCGGCCGGGCCCACTTCTGCACCCCGTCCTGCCCAACAAGTGGGTGCCACGCGGGCTTGTGCGTCCGGCTGGCGACGAACGGCGTCCTCTCCAAGACGTGGGGACTGCCGGATGAGGAGGAAGCCGGCGACGTTCGGCGGTAGCTACGCCGGTTTGTGGCCAACGTGGAGGGCGACGGTACCGGCACCAAGCAGGCGGTAGGTGGCGTCCGGGAGGCCGGCGCGGGTCATCAGGGCGACGAGGGATCGGGCATCCGGGAAGGCGGCCACCGAGCGGGGCAGGTAACGGTACGCCTCGCGGTCGCCGCTGAGCAGACCGCCGACGAGCGGGACGAGGGTGCGGAAGTACCAGCCGAAGACCTGGCTCAGCACCGGCACCCGGTAAGGCGTGAGTTCCAGGCAGATCAACCGCCCGCCCGGGCGCAGCACGCGGGCCATCTCCCGTAGCGCCGCTTCGTAATCGGCCATGTTCCGCAACCCGAAGGAGACGGTGCAGGCATCGAAGGCGCCGTCCGGGAACGGCAGGTAGAGCGCGTCGCCGACGACGAGGGCGACATCCGGCCGCCCGGCGGCCTTGACGGAGGCTGCGCGGATCATCGGTGGGGCGAAGTCGATCCCCACGGCGGTGGTCGCCCCGGCTGCGCCGAGGGCCAACGCGAGATCCCCCGTGCCGGTAGCGACATCCAGGACCCGCTCCCCGGCCT
>JALYMD010000621.1 GCA_030773875.1 Chloroflexota bacterium
CGATACCGAGGACGTTCAGGGCGACCCAGTAGGTGAACCCAGAGCAGTCGAACGAAGCCGGGCCCGCCGTCGCCCAGACGTAGGGGTAGCCGACGTACTGGAGCGCGAAGGAGGCCATGGTGTTGCCGGTCCCGCTTCCAGTCCCAGCGCCAGGGCCTGCGACACCTTCATTGCCGGACCCTCCGCGCTCGCTCAAGGCGGCGTCGGTGTAGGAGAGGTAGTCCCCGTACATGTAGCCGGAGAGGCCGTCCCAGTTGACCCCGTAGAAGCCGTTGGTCAGCCCGCCGGTGATCTCGACCACCGTGCCGGCCGGCGCAATCGCGGCGACCCCAGCGGACATGCTCGCATCGTACCGGAGGTTCAGGCTGGAGGTGGTCACGGCGTGGGCGCCAACCCAGAGCCCGCCGCTGTTGCCGCCGTCGCTCCGGTCCGACTCTGGCGTGGTGTCGGAGCCGCCGCCCGTGGAGAGGTAACTGGCGTAGACGAAGCCGTTGCTGCCGGCGCAGACGACCGGTTGCCACTCGCCCTGCTGGGCGCCCCGCAGCGCGACCTGGCTTCCCTCGGCGAGAACGACGATCACGCTCGCGCCGTAGTCGGCCGCGGAGCGGCACCGCAGCCCGCCACCGCCGGTGCCCGCCACTGTGGCGTAACCAGAGACGGCGCCGCCGGTGTCAGTGCCCCCGTCCGTGTCCCCGTCCGTACCTCCGTCATCGGTGAACCCGCCGCCTGAGGAAAGGAAGCTGGCGTAGACGAAGCCGTTGCTGCCCGCGCAGACGACCGGCTGCCACTCGCCTTGGACGGCACCTCGAAGGGAGACCTGCGTGCCTTCGGCAAGGACGGTGATCACGCTCGCGTCGTAGGAAGCGGCGGAGCGGCAGCGAACGCCGGTGCCATTCGTGCCCGAGACGACCGCAGAGCCAGAGACAGTGCCGGTATCGCCGCTGCCTCCATCCGTGCCGCCTTCGTTGGAGCCGCCTCCGGATGGGGAGAGGTAGCTGCCGTAGACAAAGCCGTTGCTGCCGGCACAGACGACCGGCTGCCACTCGCCCTGCTGGGCGCCCCGCAGCGCGACCTGGCTGCCTTCGGAGAGAACGGTGATGACGCTGGCGCCGTAGTCAGCCGCAGAGCGGCAGCGGAGCCCGCCGGCGTTGGTGCCGACCACCGTGGCGTAGCCGGAGACGGCGCCGCCCGTGTCGGTGCCATTGTCCGTACCTGTACCACTGTTATCGGTGCTGTCGCCGTAGGAGACGAAGTCGCTGTGGACGAACCCCCCTTGGCCGCCACAATTCACCGGCTGCCACTCCCCAACGAGGGCGCCGGTGAGCGTGAGCGGCGTACCTTCGGCGAGAACCGCGATCACTGCTCCCTCGTAGCCAGCCGAGGCTCGGCAGCGGACCCCGTCACCGTTCGTTCCGGTCACCGCGGCCGTCCCGACCGCCGCACCCTCGGCCCTCTGCCCGCCCACGCCCAATGCAACGGCCGCCTCGAGGTCGGAGGGCGTCGAGCCATCATCCGTCGCTTCGGTCTCGGCCGTGGCGTCGCTGGTCGCTGGAGTCTTGGGGGTGGCGTCTGTCGGCGCGTCGTGGCGGGCGAGGTAGTAACCAACGGCGAAACCGTTGAGCGGAGCGCCGTCGGGACCGTCAATTGCGATGGCGAACCAGGGGTTGCCGTCGGCGTCGTAGATCGGACCGTCTAGCACGTCAACGACGGTGCCTTCAGGGATCTCGGCGAGGACGGCACCGTCAAAGCTTGGAGCCTTGCGGAGCAGAACATTGTCGCCGTTGGCGTAGGAGATGACCGCGGTTCCGCCGATGTCGAGATCGGCATTGGCCAGCGCTGCGGTGGGCGCTAGCGTGGCTAGGCAGAGGAGCCCCGCCAGTGCGAGGACAGGCCAACGAAGGGCCCGCTGGGGGATAGAAGACAAACTGTTCCCTCCACGAACTTTCCATCCGACTGAGCAGCCCCTCAGCCGTCCCGCAGGTGTCGGGTTGTGGAAACCTGTCCGGCCTCCGTTTTGCAGAACGGGCGATCCCGCACCCGCCCTCGCTGCACCTGGCGCCGACCATCCCCGGTCGCCATCCGATTGTTGTGTCCCAGGTGCGGCAGCCAGATGTGCCGCCCGAGCAGCGCACAGCGAAAAAGCCGACCAACCGTCAGCGGCAGCAGCCGGTCACGCGTTCGGCTCGTCCTAATGCGTCAATTGTCCGTCCGCGTGCAAGCGGTGCGTCGGGTGCGCTTTCTCAGCCAAAGCGACTACCCGAGCAGGAACGGAAACCCGGGACAGCCGGACCTTAACAGATGGATTTGGGTGTGTCAAGCCCTTTTGCACCTCTTCCTAGAATACGAAGGTGCCTGGGGGCCCTAGACTGAGTCCTGATTGACCCGCGTTTGCGTGGGCGGGCGGCGGCAAGGCTTGTCTGAGCTACATCTGAAGTCCTGCTTGTTTGAAGTCCTGCTTGTTCCTCGCATGGCAATGCCGGCACCAGCGCCTGGATCTCTGCCTGCATAACAGACCTCCGGTGGCACGCACCCGACAGTCGGAACTCCTATCGGCTGGTCCATCGAGGATGCGCCTCACGTTGGCCACCGGGCTTCGGAGAGGGTCGAAGCCTGCGGAGCCCGGCGAAGGCTCCGGGACGTGGAGTGCCCTCACCGGATGCTGATGAGCGGCCGGCGATTGCTCCTCCCCCGGGGGGTAATGGCATTAGGGGGAGGCTTGAGGGGAGACGGGAGCACGGCGACCCTGCGGGGAGCAATCTGCCCTGATCTGTCGAGGAGCCTGCCATCGGCCTGCTGGCCGAGCATGCCTTCCACACCCACTTTGGCGATCTGCCCGACCGGCGGATTGACTGCTTCAAACGCCACGATCTGCTGGAGGTGGTGACCGTGAAGCTCTGCGCGGTGATCCGGGGCTCAGACACCTAGGCCGGCGTCGCCGAGTTCGGGCGCAGCAAAGAACCCTGACGGCGCACCGTTCTCGCCCTCTCCAACGGCATCCTCTCCCACGACACCCGTGGCCGGGTCTTCGCCGCGCTAGATCCGGCCGCCTTCGAGCACTGCTTCCTGGCCAGAGCGCGCGACCAGGTCGCAGCCACCGAGGGCCAGGTCGTGGCCATCGACGCCAGAACGTTGCGGCGCAGCGACGACCGCCCGCACGACAAGGGGCCCCTCCATTTGGTCAGCGCCTGAGCGAGCACCAATCCTCTCGTGCTCGGCCAAGTCGCCGTGGAAGAGACATCGAACGAGATCGCACCCATCCCGGTCGGCTCAAGACCAAGCGCCGAAGGCGGCCTGGGACGAGGCCTATCAGCTGCACGTCCTCGCCGGTTGAAATCCGATTCCCTGCCCTCTACCTCGATAAGCGATATCGGGTTCGAACCAGCCTCGTACAATGTCAGAGCCAGACGCAACTGGACCGTCCATCCGGTCATCCCGGACGCGCGCCGAGTGGCCGGATCACGGCGATGAACCAGGGCTCGGGGGAACTGGCGATGCAGCACCGTGTCCAACTTGCGGAAAACCTTAGGGCCCTGGCCGCGATCCCTGACGGCGTGATCCCGCTCATCTACCTGGACCCGCCGTTCAATACGGGTCGGGACCGAGCTCGCCTCACCATCGCAACCACCAGCGCTCTTGATGGCGCTGGTGATCGGACGGGGTTCGGCGGTCGGCGGTACGTGACCACGCCCCTCAGCCGCCAAGCCTTCGCCGACACCTTTGACGACTACCTGGCCTTCCTGGAGCCCCGGCTGCGCGAGGGCCACCGCGTCCTCGCCCCCCACGGCAGCTTCTACCTGCACCTGGACGCTCGCGAGGTCCACTACGTCAAGGTGTTGATGGACCAGATTTTCGGCCGCGCCTGTTTCGTGAACGAGATCATCTGGGCCTATGACTACGGTGGCCGCCCGCAGCGCGCCTGGCCGCGCAAGCACGACACCATCCTCTTCTATGTGAAGGACCCCACTAACTACGTCTTCAACGCCGACGAGGTTGATCGCGAGCCATACATGGCGCCAGGTCTGGTCACCCCGGAGAAGGCAGCCCGCGGGAAGCGCCCGAACGACGTCTGGTGGCACACCATCGTCAGCCCCACAGGCAAGGAAAAGACGGGGTACCCAACGCAGAAGCCGCTCGGCGTCCTGCGCCGGATCGTCGCCGCGTCATCCCGTCCGGATGATGTGGTACTCGACTACTTCGCGGGAAGCGGCACCACCGGGGCGGCTGCCCTCTCCCTCGGCCGCCGCTTCCATCTTATCGACGCCAATCCGGAGGCAGTGGCTGTTATGGCTGCGCGCTTCGCGGGCGTCCAGGGCGTCGAGTACATCGGTTGGGACGCGCCCGACGGAAGAGTGCCCCAAGGAGAGCGGGTTTCATAGCGGGCACTCTTCTCCAAGGGACAGCCACCGGCCTGTTAGGGATCGTCGCTTCTTGCCCCCTCGGATGGCACGGTGCCGTGGTGTGGTGGATGGACGGACTCCCGTCGCGATAGGTGACGGTGCGCCATGTGATCGGGGCATCGCCTCCATGACACGTCCTTCCATCCATTGACGAAGGTGGCTCCGCCGTGGGAGGTCGTCAGCCGCGTGCGCACGGGAGCAGGACCTTCTACCCCGTCGCTTCCGATGCCGTTCTGCGTTCACGGGGACCGATTCGTCTCCCATCGCTGGATGACCACCGGCGCCCTCCGCCCGTAAGCATCCCTCGGGGTGGCCCAGTAGTGCATCGACTGGTCCTGCTCCGCATCCTGACCCGCACCCGCCTTGAGCGAGCCCCCGTCTCTTACGACCATGAATCGAGCGGGGGATTGACAGCCCCGCTCGGTCCCTATAGTCTGATGGCTCATCTAACAGTGTTAGTCCCCGCGAGCATTGTTTTCGTGCACTCGCTCTGTGCCAACGTTGAGGGCATCTGATGCAGCCGATGGCGGACCTACCATCCATCCTGTCGCCAGAGGAGCGCCGGCAGCGGAATCGTGAGGAGGTGCGAGCGGCGATCCTGGAGGCAGCCCGGGGGGTGATGCGTGAGAACGGCGTGGCGGCCTTGAGTCTCCGCG
>JALYMD010000622.1 GCA_030773875.1 Chloroflexota bacterium
GCATCGGTGGACCCGCGCCAGTTGTCGCTCTTTGCCGCCGGCTGGACCTTAGGGAGCATTCACCGCCTGGCGAGAGCCGGCGCGGACTCACTCACCTACTACGAGACGGTCGGCTGGCGTGGAGTCATGGAGCGGGACGTCGGGCTCACCCACCGGGATTTGTTCCCGTCTCAACCCGGGATGCTCTTCCCCCTCTACCACGTCCTGGCGGACGTCGGGGAGTTCACCGGAGGCGAGTTGTTGCCAGCCGAGGTGGAGGATCCCCTGGCCATGGAAGCGCTCGCGCTTCGGCTTGGAGACCGTCTCCGGGTGCTTGTCGCGAGCTTCCAGGACGCGTCTCGGACGGTACGCCTCGCCCTCCCAGCCCTGGAAGATGCCACGATCCGCATCTTGGACGAAACGACCTACGCCAAGGCGACTCGTGACCGCGCCGCCTTCCGCGCCGGGGCCGGGGATCCCCTCCCAATCCAGGCTAACGTGGCGACCCTGGAGTTGCAGCCCTTCGGCGTGGCAACGATCGATGGGCGGCTGTCCCAGACGTAGTGCCGAAGAATCCCCCGAGACTCCTCCGTGCTAGCCAATGATTGGCGGGATCATCCCTTTATGCTGGCGTGGCAGTTTCGGCCGCCGCGGGCGTGCTTGGAGCGCCGGCCATGATCGGCGGCTCGATCAGGAGGGGGGCGTCGAAGCCGGAGTAGTCGTCAACCATGTAGTGGCTGCGGGAGATCATGGCCGTGCGGTGGAGGTGTCCAGTCTCCTCGCCTACCCAGAAGGCATACCAGGCCGCGGCGAGACGCGGCGCGGTGGGCACGTAGAACGTGACGATCCGTGCGCGCTCGCCCCCAACCTCCTCCACCCGCCCGAGCTGGAAGCCGGTCGCGCCGGCCCATTCGTGGTCCCACTCCGACGGAGGGTTGATGGGCTGGGACGTCCGCTCGATCCAAGGCTCGTCGCCCACCCGGATCCACTCCCGCTCCCCGATCTGGATCAGTGAAGAGCGAGCGGTGGTGACATATCGGGAGGGCGGGCGGCCATCCGTGCCGTCGGAGACGGCGTGCTCGGAAATTAAGCCGTTTCTCATTCCATCGCTCATGACTTCCCGCGACCGCATCCGGTGCAAGGAGGTGAAGGCTGCCCGTCCCCGTTCGTAGACGGCCATGGCCTCCGGTGACGACGCCGGGACGGGGACGGCGTCGCTGCCATCAAGGTTCGGGTCGGGAAGCAGAAGGTAGAACTGCGACACCATGTCCGGCTGCCCCTCCCTTTGGATCGTCGCCTCGATTCGCCACCAGCCGTCGTCACCGAGCTGCGTCCCAGTTGCCGTGTAACCTCCGGCCCCGTCCGGCTGCGTCTCAATCGTCTCCGTCGCCGTCTCCTGCCCCAAGTTGACAAACCCGAGCCCGACAAGCGGGGCCGGTTCCGGAAGCGGGGCGCGATCGGCGCCGGTGACGAGAACGCTGAACCTGTTTTCGCCGCGCCGAGCCGGCTGGATCTGCAGGCGCACGAACAGATCCTCCTCCGGCGCGTGCCCCGTGACCGGCACGGCCAGGTCAAGCAAGCGAGGCTCCGTCTCTTCCGCCGTTGACTTCCTGAGAGATGTTGCTAGCAGACCCACGAGGGCGAGGGCCAAGATGAGGATGGCAAGTCCCGCGTAGCGCCGGGTGGCCTTGGGTCGATTGAGGCTTGTCCAGGAGAGTAGTGATGACCGGGGGTGGAGGAGAGGCAAAATAGGGATCCGTTCTGCGAGGATCCGCAGCCGGGTGTTCCGCGAGGACAGCCGCAGGATCGATCGAGTTCACGACGAAAAGGGTACACGGTGGCACGGTGGTGCGGACCGCTAATCTCTCGTCGGAGCGGCAACCCTGCCCATTCTGTCCGCGCCACACGTCCTTACGCCGTCAGTCTGAAGGTGAGGCAGAGCGCGGGAGTTCCCCTCTTTCGTAAAGGATCATCGCAGGGGGTTGGGATTAGGAGCCTGACGGCCGGGTCGCGTCAGCGCCAGCCGGGGGCGGAAGGTTGAACCCGCCAGCACCACAGTGAGTAGGATGCCAGCGCCGGTCGCCACCGGCAGAAAGTCCCCCCGTGACGGTGAACCGCCATCTCCCGAAATGGAACGGGCAGAGCAGTCCCGCTGTTGACGGCGTCCTTAGCTGCGGCCGTCACGATCACGGTGGGCCGGGCGGTCAGTTTGGGGTCAGTGCATCGGCAGATGGCGTCCCAAGCGATGACAGTCGTCGCGACTGAAGATGCCGTGAAGAGGGACAACGGTGCGGCGCCGCACCGACGAGCCGCTCCCCTTCAGTTGGGCCTGATGGCCAGCACGAGGACGAATACCAACCCGGCGGCGTCCATGAGGGCGACGCCGGGCTCAGGACGGACTCCCC
>JALYMD010000623.1 GCA_030773875.1 Chloroflexota bacterium
CAAGGTCGATCTCCCGCGCCCAGCGGACCAGAGTCTCAGCCCGCACCAGCGCGACGCGCCGGGCCGTCAGCGTCCCCTCGTCGGCGTCCGGGTAGCGTTCATAGAGGTGCTCGGCCACGATTGCCCCGAGCAAGGCGTCGCCCACGAACTCCAACCGCTCGTTCGACTGGATTTCAGGACCGACGTACCCTGCGGCCAGCCAGTCGTGTAGCACCGAGCGGTGCGTCAGGGCCAGCCGCAGCAGCCCCAGGTTGTCAAATCGGACCCCGATTGCGGCGGCAAACCGGGCCGGCATGTCGCCATCAGGCGCGTCCGCCACTTCAGGTGTTGTCTCGATGGCATCAGACGGCGTCTGAGCGGCCGGAGGAACGCCAGCCCCCGGGCCATATGCCGCTGGACCCGCCCCCCCGCGCCGCTGCCGTCGTTTGCCCCCTGCTTGAGTCACGGCGCTCCTCGTCATCACGGGCCGGGCAGGAAGCACGGATGGCCCTGGACAGGACCGTTCTTGCGGCCAGCTCAGCAATCGGTGGAAACGAAGATCCGGTTCCTGGCGGCCAGATCTCCACGGCCACCATGCCCCGATCACCCACGGGCATCGCTACCAGAGACGCCTACCTCCCCGCAGGAGACGGGGTCCCCGGGCGCGTTACCGCCGGCTGCCATCCGATGTCGCGTATTTCTCTACCGCCCGGTCCAGGTTCACACCTGCCCGCTGCGCGATCGCTTCCAAGCGAGGCCAGTCGATAGTGATATGGTAGGTGTACCGTAGCGGCTCTGTCTCCTCCGTCCGGGAGGAGGCCAGATCGTGGCTGACCAAGAAGCGGATCAGCGCGTCCGCCATCCGGTCCTCCTCTGGGCGCCGGTCGTCCAGAGGGAGCTCAACGCCGCCCATCCCGCTCCGGCGGCGCGCGAGGGCCAGCCCTCGCGCAAAGGCGTTGGCCAGATCATCGGCTCGCTCCGCCTCCCGGCGAACCGCCTGCTTCTTGTCGGACTCGATGGTCTCCGCGGGCTCCCGCGGGGGCGCGTCCAGTTCGATGCTTTTCAGTTCGTCCCGGACCACCAAGTGGTCGACGATGTAGTCCAGCAGCCGCCGCATCTCGTCTGCCACGTCAACCCTCCCGCCGCATCGGAGACAGCGCGAGTCTGTCGGATGGCCAGCCCCATCCCCAGCGCCCGCACCCCGTCGGCCGGCCCCACCCACCGGCCCGGTGCCTCGGCGCCGATTATACGCGCAGCCGCTTCCCCGTCATCACGGCCGACCCCGCTCCATCCGGGCTAATGCGTTACCTGACCCCACGCAATGATGATGAGCCAGAGATCACGTCGATGGGAGAGCCGACGGCACCCGGATCCGTGCCGCATGGATCACAATCGCGCCAACCAGGAGTGCCAGGCCAAGCATGTCCTGGCGCGCTCCGGTGTAGAGCAGCAACCCAGCGGCGGGGATCAGCAGCGCCCGTTCCAGCCAATTCGCGGGACGCACGATCCAGCCACCGACACCGGCCACCAGCGCGACAATCGCCAGGCAAGCCGTTGCCGTTGAGAGAACGACTGAGGACAGGTTGCCGATCGCGAGAAGGTTGACGCCCGACTCGCGGTTGAGGGTAAACATAAATGGAACCAGAAATGCTGGTAGGGTGTACTTCCAGGTCACCATCATCGTCTTGAATGGATTCCCCCCCGTGATCGCGGCCGCTGCGAACGGCGAGAGCGCGGTCGGCGGTGACACCTCAGAGAGCACGGCGTAATAGAAGATGAACATGTGGGCGGCGACATCCGGCACGCCTAACTGCGTCAGCGCTGGCGCCGTGATTGCCGCGGCGATGATGTAGGACGCGGTGACCGGCACCGCCAGTCCGAGGATCCAGACGGAGAGCGCCGTCAGTATTACCGTCAAGAAGAGCCGGCCCCCGGCGAGGTCCACGATCAAGTCGGCCATCTTCAGTCCCAAACCAGTCAGGGTGAAGATGCCGACGATGATCCCGGCGGTCGCGGTGGTCGCCGCGACGGAGAGGGTGCCGGTCGCTCCAGCCTCCAGCGCTCGCAGCGAGCGCCGCGGCGTGAGGGCGGTCTCCCTCCGCAGGAAGCTCAGTCCGAAGGCAAGGATCGTCGCGTAGAAGACCGCCGCGATGGGCGTGAAGCCGAGCAGCATCAGCCCCACGATCGCGAACAACGAGGTGAAGTGGTAGCCGTACCGGCGCAGGAGCGTGCCGACCGGCGGCACGTCGATCTGCACGTCCCGCGCGCCTAGGCGGCGAGCGTCCAGCTCAATCATCAGAAAGATCGACAGGTAATACAGAATCGTCGGAATGGTCGCCATCTTCAGGACGTCGAGATAGGAGATCTGGAGCAACTCGGCAATCAGGAACGCGGCCGCCCCCAGTGTCGGCGGCGAAAGGATCGCCCCGATCCCACCGGCCGAGAGCACCGCTCCGCCCGCTTCAGCGCTATAGCCCGCCCGGCGCAGCATCGGCCAGGCGACCGACCCTAGCGTGACGGTGGTGGCCACCCCGCTGCCAGAGACGGTGCCGAGAAGAAAGCCGGCCACGGTGGTCGTGCGACCTGCTCCCGAGGCCCGCCGGCCCGTCGCCGCCAGGGAGAAGTCGAGGAAGAACTTGCCGGCCCCTGAGAACTCCAGCACCGCCCCGTAGATCGTGAACAGGATGATGTAGGTCGCCGTGACGTCGATCGGAACCCCGAAGATTCCCTCCAGCGTCACATAGAGGTTTCCGACGATTCGGTCCAGGTCGTATCCCTTGTGCCCGTACTGGCCCGGCAGCAGATACCCATAGACGCCATACAGAATCAACACCACTGAGACCACCGGCAGGATCCAGCCGACGGTGCGTCTCGTCGCCTCCAGGATCAGAAGGATCAGGATGGTGCCCATCGCCACGTCCAGCGTGGTCGGACGGGCCGCGCGGTAGACGAATTCCTGGTAATCGAGCACGGGGTAGAGCGTTACGGCTAGGCTTGCCCCGGCCAGCAGTAGGTCACCCACGCCGACCCGGCCACGGCCACGCTGGCTGAACGGGTAGAGCAGGAAAGTGAGAACCAGCGCCGCCCCGAGAAAGCTGGTGCGGTACACCTGTGCTGGAATCGTGGCCTGGGTCGCGTAGAGAGCGTAGACCGACAGCCCGACCGCGATCGCGGTGGCGACGTAGCCCCACCTCCCGCCCAGCCGCCGGGCCTGGCCCTCCCCCTCGAACTGCTCGATGATCTCCTGGGCACGGTCTTCGGACAGCGCTTCCCCGAGGTAGGCGTCCTCCGCGGTCTCCCGATCGATCTGAAGCGGATCCTCTTGGGATGCTCCGCTCGTCGTCGGAGCCGGCTCCCGCCTTCCCGGCTCGTCGGGTGCCATCCCCCGCCTCCTCATGGTCGCTCCGCTCAGCAGGCTCCGAGTAGCCGCCGGCCAAACGTCACCGGCTCGACCGCAAGGCGAACCTGGTGGCCGACCCCGGTTGCGGCCACCAGGTCGATCTCCTCGCCGCTGACCGTCAACCCCTGATCGCCGACGCGGTCCACACGCACCACAAGCTGCGCGAACTCCTCTGCCGGTGTCACCACCCGGAAGCGCTTCCCGTCCCGCGTCGTCGCGCCGTAATAGGCGTAGTACTCGGCTGCGGCAGCATTCTCTGTTGTCACCGATGTCCGGCGCAGCTCGCCGCTCCGGGTAGCCACGTACTCCTCAACGACCCGGCCACCGTACATCGAATGGGTGAACGCTAACGCCAGCCGATTGTCAGCGCCGGCGGCACGGCACACCGGCCGCGCTCCGCTCGTGAGGTCCGTCGCTGTGAAGGCGGGCACGGGGGTTGCCATCGCCCCGGCTGCGACGAGGAGCGCCACCACCGCGGCGCCCCCCGTCCAGCCGGACCACCGGTTCCCTCGCCAAGCCAGCATGATCAGCCCGCACGTCCTTGATTGCTAGGCCGCTGGACTTGCCGCTGGACTTGCCGCCGGGCTGGCCGTCGGCGTCGCCCCGACGGTCACGCCCTGATCCGCGTAAAACCGGAGCGCGCCGGGGTGGTACTCCAGCGGCGAGTTCTGGGTGGCGTTCTGCAGCGTCAGGTCAGCGGCGGCGGGGTGGACCGCAACCAAGTCCGGCTGGTGCTCGAACAGCACCCGCAGGATGTCATAGGCCAACTGCTCATCAAAGTCTTCGTTGACCACCAGCAGGTTGGGCACCACGACTACATCAAGGTTCTCGGCCTGGCCCGGGTAGGTCCCGGCGGGGATGGTCGCCGTCGCGTAGAACGCGCCGTACTGCTGCTGGAGCTGGCCGACGAACTCGGCGTTCGGCAGCAGCTTGAGGCCGATGTTTGGCGTCGCGCCCAGGTCGGTCACCGATGCCGTCGGCAGCCCGCCGGACCAGAAGTAGGCGTCAAGCTTTCGGTCTTTGATCGCCGCGGCCGACTCGGACGCGCCGAGTTGCTGGCGGTTGATGTCAGTGTCCGGATTGAGCCCGGCTGCGCTCAGAATCCGGTTGGCGATCACCTCGGTCCCGCTCCCCGGGGCTCCCGTCGAGACAGTCTTGCCGCGCAGGTCGGCCACGGTGTTGATCCCGCTGTTGGTCGTCGTCACGATATGGGTGTAGTTGTTGTAGAGCGTCGCCAGGGTCTGGGCCGGAACCGGCTGCTTGAACGGATCGCGGCCCTGGACCGCATCGTAGGCCGTATCTCCAAGCACAAAGGCCAAGTCGGCGTCACCGCTCTCGATCAGCAGCATGTTGTCAACCGACGCCGACGTCACCTCGGCCGTGACGTCAACCCCCTCCAGGTTCTCCGAAATGACGTTCGCCATCCCACCGCCATACGGGTAGTAGACGCCTCCCGTGCCTCCAGTGGCGATCGAGATCCGGTCCTGAGCGCGCCCGTCGCGTACCCCGAGCCCGGCCAGTAACAGCGCGACCGCCAGCAGCACGGTAGCCAAACGTCCTCGGGTCATTCGCGAATCCTCCTTGGTCGTGGCGGCAGCAACCTCGCTCCCGCCCATGCGCTCTCGATCAGACCGCTCCATCACGGTCCTGGGGTCATCCGGCCACTGGTGGCCACGCGCACCAGTGCTCGACCCCCGTCGCCGGAAGTCCGCGCATCTAACCATCCCCGCCCCTCAACCGCAAGCCACACCGGTCGCCCCAGTGCTTGCCTCCGGTCGTGGGGTCCTAATGACTCGAAACGGACGGCCACGCCAATTCCAGCCCAAAGACATCTGCGAAGGCCTCCGCGCAAGCCGGGACGACCTCCTCCACCGACACGGGGCGGCCGAGCAGCCGCTCAAGTGAGGTTACCCCCCGATCGCTGATCCCGCAGGGGACGATATGGTCGAAGTACGCCAGGTCTGGGCAGACGTTGAGGGCGAAGCCATGGTAGGCAACGCCCCGACCGACCTTGACCCCGATTGCGGCCAACTTCTCGTTCCCAACCCAGACGCCCGTGTATCCTCGCACGGCGGTCGCCGCGACCCCAAAGCGGGCGGCAGTGCGGATGATGGCCGTCTCTAGGCCGCGCA
>JALYMD010000624.1 GCA_030773875.1 Chloroflexota bacterium
CGGCGCCGGCCGGCTGGGGACGCTGACCGGTCCGGGCGGGATCGGCAAGACCCGGCTCGCCATCGCGGCGGCCGGCGCCGTGGTCGACGCCTTCCCGGACGGTGTCTCCTTCGTCGACCTGGCCCCGATCCGCGACCCGGTTCTCGTGATCCAGGCGATCGCCCAGTCGGTCAGCGTCCGCGACGCGGGTGGCCGTCCGCTTCCGGAGACCCTGCGGGCGGTCCTGAAGGACCAGCGGCGGCTGCTCGTGCTGGACAACGTCGAGCAGGTGGTCGATGCGGCGCCGGATGTCGCCGATCTGCTCCAGTCGTGTCCTGGCGTGAAGGTCCTGGCGACGAGCCGGGTCCGCCTGCGGCTGCGCGGCGAGCAGGAGTACCCGGTGCGGCCCTTGGCCCTGCCCGATCCCAGCCGCTTGCCGGCGCTCGATCGACTCTCGCAGTACGCGGCGGTGGCGCTCTTCATCCGCCGGGGGCGCGAAGCCCGGCCCGACTTCGCCGTCACCAACGCCACGGCCCCGGCCGTGGCCGAGATCTGCGCTCGGCTTGAAGGGCTGCCCCTGGCGATCGAGTTGGCCGCGGCCCGGGTGCGCGTGCTGCCGCCCGAGGCGTTACTGTCGCGGCTGGGCCACCCGCTCGCGTTGCTAACCGGCGGGCCGCGTGACCTCCCGGCGCGGCAGCGGACGCTGCGGGCCACCATCGCCTGGTCGCACGACCTGCTTTCCCCGGCGGAGCAAACCCTCTTTCGACGCCTGGCGCCCTTCGTCGGTGGCTGGACCCTGGATGCGGCCGAGGGGGTGGCGAATCCCAACGGCGACCTGGGCATTGGCGTGTTGGACGAGTTGGCTGCCTTGGTCGACCACAGTCTGGTACTGGATCTGGGACAGGCCGGTGATGGGGCTGAGCGCCGCTACGGGATGCTGGAGACGATCCGCGAGTACGCCCTTGAGCGGCTGGAGGCGAGCGGGGAGGAAGAGGCCGTCCGGGCGGCGCACCTGGCGTACTACCGGGCGGTGAGTGAGACCGTCGGTCCAGAAACCTTCGGCCTTCCGGCCGCGGTGACGAACTGGATTGACGTAGAGATCGGCAACCTGCGAGCAGCGCTCGCCTGGGCGGAGGAGCGGGGAGAGGTCGAGGCGGGCTTCCCGCTGACCCACGCGTTCGCCAACAACCGCAGCCGCCTGGCGGAGTCGCGCGACTGGCTGGAGCGCTTCCTGGCGATCGGCTCCGGCGCGGCCCCGCGCCTGACCCGTCCCGGTGACGCAGGCGCAGCTCGGCCTGGCTGGTGCCTCCCGCTTGCTCGAGCAGCTCGGCGAAGAGGCGCCGTGTCCGGGGCAGATCATCTTGATGGATCAGATCGAAGACGTTGGCCCCGATCAGTTCGTCCGGGGTATAACCGAGCGCTCGCTCAATGCCCGGACTGACGTACCGCCGACTCCCATCGGCATCCAGAATGGCGATAACGTCCGAGGCATTCTGGACCAACGAGCGGAAGCGTGCCTCGCTGGATTGAACCTCGGCGTAGAGCCTCGTTCGCGCCAGCGCCACATTGATGTGCTCGCTCAGCGCCAGCGCCAGCCGGAGATCCCCCTGGCTCAACCGCACGTCGCTCGTACTCTCGACATTGAGCGTACCCACCACTCGGCCTTGGTCGCGGAGCGGCACGCACACTTCCGAGACAATGCCGTCCATGGCTCGGAGAAATGTGGGATCGGCGCCCACATCCTCGAGCAGCACCGGCTCACCTGTGCGGACGACCCGGCCCATGATCCCCTGCTCAATGGGGATACGCTCCAGCATGCGGTCGTAGCCGACCTGATGCTGAAGCACGAGGTGGTCGCCGTCGAGGAGGTAGATACTGACTTGCGTGTAGCCGAAGGTGTCAGAGATGGCGTGGACCACCGTCTTGAAGAGCCACGGCAGCTCCAGTTCACGCGCCAGCGCCGTGCGGACGACATGGAGCAGCGCGAGCTCCCGCGCCTGCCGTTCCGCTGCGGCGAGCAGGGTCTCGTACCGCTCCTGGTTGCTCCGCAGGGCTTCCTGGGCCTGCTTGCTCTCCGTCACGTCGCGAGAGTTCACCACGATGCCGCCTACGCTCGGGTCGGCGAGGCGGTTGCTGCCTCTGGCCTCAAACCACCGCCAGGCCCCGTCGTGGTGGCGGACGCGCACCTCGACCGATGGCGTGCTGTCCGGTTGCTGCACGGCATCGATAATGAATTGCTGGACCTTGCTGTGGTCTTCAGGATGGATCACGGAGAACACGGTACCGCTGCGGGCATTGTCGGGGGCATAGCCAAGCAGTTGTTGCACTGCCGGGCTGATGTATTGCGCCATCCCGTTCGGATCGAGGATGACAACGAGGTCTGAGGCGTTCTGCACGAGAGAGCGGAAGCACTCCTCACTCCGCCGCAGCGCCTCCTCCGCCTGAGCATGTTCGGTGATGTCGAAGGCCACGCCAAGTGTGCCCCGAAGCGTGCCGTCGGACGCTCGCCACGGCTCGACCTGGAAGCGAAAAGTCCGGCCCAGCCAAGTTTGCTCGTAGGTGTCGGGCATGCCCGCGAGGGCTTGACGGTGGGCGGCGATCGGTGGGGAGTCGGGATCATCGGTCTGGAAGAACTCGAAGAGCGTTGAGCCGACGACTTGGTCAGGCTGGAGGCCCAGATGAGCCAACCCACCACCGAAGGAGGAGGTGAACCGCAGATCCGTGTCGGTCGACCAGAGGATCGCCGGGGCATGCTCGACCAGGAGGGTGAGGAGCTGCTCACGCTCTCGCAGGTCTGCCAGCGACACGGATCGCTGAGTCCATGGCGGATCGGGGAAGGCATGGATGGGGTCAATCATGGCGCGGTCTCCAAATACGGGAGCAGATCTGCCGCACCGATGGCGGGCAAGCACGGGCACGTACCCATGCCGACCTAGATGCACAAGAGATACTGCATCATACAGAACTGGCTCCACGGCAGCAAAACCCGCTGCTCCCCAAAGGGCAGCCGCCGATTCCTGCCAGACGACGTCGGAACCTGCAAGGACGGGCCAGGGTCGACGTATGCGCCACGCCTAGGATTGCCCCGTTGGTATTTTCCCCCAGATCAACCCCCGTAGTTTCCCCCTACTCCCCGTCCCGGTCCATCAGCGACGATGGGTGGACACAGGCGAACCGTTCCATGTTGGAAATGGACAGGGAATCCCATGCGGCGGCTTGGTCCTCTCATCCTGATCCTCCTCATTGCCTTGCTCCTGCCGGTCGTCGTCCAACCGGTAGTCGCGCGCGCGGCGGTCGGCTGCGAGGTTGTTCAGTACCAGGAGGACGCCCAGGCCCTCCTGGACGCGAATCCAGATAACAGCGCCACCTTGGACCCGGACGGTGACGGCATTGCCTGCGAGGAGAAGCCGACGCGAAGCGGCAACCCCCCGCGTAAGAGTGGCTCGGGGTACGAGGCCCGCCAGGCGACCAAATCAGATACCCCGAAGCCCAAACCGGCAGCGCCGCGCACCCCCGCCGCGCCGCTCGTCAGCGGGTTCCCGAACATCCTGGACGCCGATGTCGACCTGTTCTGGGCCCGAACCTTTGCCGGGGCCGATCTCCCCTATGCCCCCCCGGCCGACATCATCGGATTCGACGACGCTGTCCGGACGGACTGCGGTTGGGCCGACGCGGAAGAGAGCGTCGCCTTCTACTGCCCTCTCGACGAGACCATCTACTACAGCACGGAGTTCCGGGCTATCGTCGAGGAGCAGGTTGGGGATTTTGCCTGGATCACGGTGATCGCCCATGAGTGGGGGCACCACGTTCAGTTCGAGATCGGGGTGGACGTCGACGAGCGATCTCCCGGCAACGCCCAGGTCTACCCCATCCAGCTAGAGCTCCAGGCCGACTGCTTGGCCGGTGCCTACGCCCAGGACGCCGAGGGGCGTGACTGGCTCGACCCGGGCGACATCGAAGAAGCCCTGTTCCTGACGGACTTCGCCGGTGACGAGTCGGGCACGCATTGGACCGATCCCAATGCCCACGGCACCCCCCAGCAGCGCGTTCGTGCCTTCGAGCGCGGCTTTGATGAGGGGATCGCCGGTTGCGATCTCGACCTCTAGCGCCGTCGGGCGGGGAGCGGTCCTCACCGATCGCGGAGCGTCCGCCTGAGCTCTCCCCCAGCACGGAAGAGAACCCGGAGCCATCGGTGCTGGCGCTCCCTGGATGCCACGGCCCGGGTGGAGACGCTGGAGGCCGGCATCTCGCCAGGCGTTAACCCGTCCCCATTCCCCTCAGCGATCCCCAGCCTCTGCCTGCCGACGTTCCGCTCGCCGATAATAGAGTTGCGATCCGGCGCACACCCTATCCTCGCCGGGGCAAATCTCCACCCTTAGACGGTGATGACGATGATGAAGGAGGTATGTCACCCGATGAAGGTGACATACCTCTTCAGCACGCCCGGTGATGCGGCCAGCTACAAGCTGGGTAAGATGATCCTTCCCCAATTGGAGGAGCACCGGCACGGGGTCGGGGTCGGGGGCGGGGTCGTCGGGATGTTCTTCTTCGACGACAACACCTACGTGCTGCGCGACGGTGACCCACTCGGCGAGCGACTGATGAGGGTGTGGCCGCCGACGAAGGCATGCTCCTCATGCTCTCCGACCAGTGCGCCGGCGAGCGAAGGCTGGTCGAACTCGCTGGCGACGGCTATCGTCAGGTCGGGACCGTTGCCAGCGTTCTGGCCGGCAGCTTCCTGGATCTACGCGGCTCACCCCCAACCCTCTCGACCCAGGGGATCTCGCTGTGGAGGTCAGAGGCCAGACGTCAGACGCCAGATGCCTGAAGAGAGTGACGTGGTCGTGCGGCGTGTTGTTGGACCAGGGACTACCACCCGTTGCAGCCTGCCGCCAAACTCTGAGCACTAGCGATTGGCGTCTGACAACCGGCGTCACCGACAGCGGCAAGCCGTTGTAGGCCGTCGCAAGGCCCTCTACACTCTAGGCGGCGGTCCGGTTGGCCGCGCGGTGGTGCCCCAACCCGCCAGGGGGCACCGCCGCGGCGCGCTCCCGTACGCGACAACATGGCTGGAACGGCGACGGGAGCGAGGATGCAGGCGGGCGAAGAGACGGGTCAGACCGCGAGACCGGAGGACGAACATCCAGAACGCGACCAGGTCGGCCTCGATCGGGCGCGGGCACGCCTAGAGCGTCTCCTTGGCGGCCGGCCCTTGACGGTCTATGGGGTGCTTGCGGCCGGCGCGGGCGTGCTGCTGGTGCTCCTGCTGATCATCTGGATCACCGCCGGTGGCGGTGGGGGTGATGACGATGTCCCGCCCTGCTTTACCCTCGATGCCGCGACCGCCCGTGACGCCGTCCTCAATGGTGAGGTCGAGAAGGTTGACGTGACCTACGCCCAGGACCAACCAGACTTTGGTCCCGCCTTGCTCCGCTTGGACAAGATCGATGGCACCTGCATCACCCTGGAGCAAGGGGCCAAGGGGCTCGAAGGGGCCTATCAGGTGATCGGCGCGATCGCCTACTACAACGAAACCACCGAGCAGCAGCGCGTCCGCTTGGATTACGACGCGGTCGATGTCCCGGCCGCCGTCCTCATCATCCCAACGGCGACCCCGACGCCGCTACCACCGACCGAGCCCGTCCTCCCGGCGACTCCAACAGCCGACCCAACCGCGACGGCCACCGCTACCCCACCCCCGACCGAGATGCCGCTCCTTCCCATCGCGACCCCGGTCCCCGCGTCGCCCGCAGCCGGCTCGCCCGCCAGCCGGCCTGAGTTCGGTACGCCGGTTCCGGCCCTGTAGGAGATCCCAGGCATCGACGGGCTCCCGCCTGTCGCTACGCCCCGCGGGCATCCCACCGGAAGAAGCGGATCGCGACGGCCATCGCGACGAAAAAGGTGATCGCCAACACCGCAAGGTCGATCCAGATCGCGGCCAGCCCACGGCCGCGGGTCATCGGTTCGCGCAGCGCGTCGACCAGGTAGGCCAGTGGCAGGACCCGGGTGACAGGGCGGAGCCAGGCAGGGGCGCTCTCGATGCTGAAGAACACTCCGGAGAGGAACAGCATCGGAAAGGTGACCAGGTTGGCGTAGCTCGCTGCGGCCTCGACGTTGCGGGCGAAGCCGGAGATCGCAAATCCGATCGCCAGAAACGCCAGTGCCCCCACCAGGATCACCAGCAACACCAGCAGCAAGTTGCCCCGGACCTCAAGTCCGAACACCAGCTTCGCCAACCCAACCAGGATGAGCGACTGGGCAACCGCGACGATGAGTTGGGACATGACCCGGGCGAGAATGAAGCTGGAGATCGGAAACGGGGTGACTTTGATCCGCCGCAGGATGCCCCGTTCGCGGTAGATCACGAACGCGGTGGAGAGGCCGATCACGCCGGAGTTCATCAAGCTCATCGCCAGGATGCCCGGCACAAAAAAGTCGATGAAGGAAATCTCTTCGGCGCTGACAGCTTGCTCCTGGATCACCAGCGGGTTCTCGCCCCCGGCCTGTCCCAGCAGCACCTGACGGACCGTGCTGACCGCGATCTGAGCATTCGGACCATCTGTCTGATCGTAATAGAGCCGGACGGCCGGCGGGGCACCGGCCGCGGACGGATCGAAGACCAAGACGACATCTCGATCGCCCTCCTCCAGCGCTGCCAGTTCAATCGCTTCCGAACCCGTCTCGACGATGAAGACTTCACTCCCCCGCATCGCCGCCTCAACGCTGGCTTGGAACGGCGACGCGGTGCCGGCAACGCCGACCTCGACTCGGATGCCGGTGTCGCGGCCGAAGACGGCGCCGAAGATCAGGATAAAGATGGCCGGGAAGGCGAGGTTCCAAAAGAGGGCGGTCCGGTTGCGGACGCTCATCTTCAGATTTGCCTTCACCATCGCCCAGAGGGGTCGCATGCAGTTGCTCCTGAGTCGAGGAGTCGAGCGGATCGTGATGGGGCCGGACCTAGCTCAAGCGTCGCCGCCTTCGCCCGCGTGGTTGCCGCTGGCCGTCTGCTCGATCTCTCGTCCCGTTGAACTCCTCGATTCCCTCTCCGTCACCCTCGTACCGCCGTCCGGTGAGTCTCAGGAAGACATCTTCTAGATTGGCCTGAGTGCTGCCGAGATCGGCCAGCGTGACGTGGTGGCGATCGGCAAGCTGGAGCAGAGCGACCAGCGTCGCCTGGGCATCGGTGGTCTGGAGGCGAATCGCCTGGCTCTCGTCGGTCTCCAAGGGCGTGCCGGTCACCGCCGGAAGGTTAGCCAGATCGTGGATCGAGAGGTGGCCAGCGGTGACCCGGGCGCGAATGGTCGCAGCCATCCCGAGGCTACGGATCAAGGCAGCCGGCGTATCGCAAGCTATCACGCGCCCCGCGTCCATAATTGCGACGCGGTCGCACAGCATCTCGGCCTCCTCCATGGAATGCGTAGTCAACACCACGGTCGCGCCGCCGTCCCGGACATTGCGCACCGTCTGCCACAGGTTGCGGCGGGCTTGGGGATCGAGCCCGGTGGTCGGCTCGTCGAGGAAGACGACTTTGGGCTGGTTGACGAGCGCCAGGGCGATCGAGAGACGCTGCTGCTGGCCGCCCGACATCTCGTTGACGCGGGCCGTCCGTTTCTCCTCCAATCCGACCATGCTCAGCAGTCCGCTAACCCGCTCCGTCGACGCATCGACGTCGTAGAGACCCGCGAACAGCT
>JALYMD010000625.1 GCA_030773875.1 Chloroflexota bacterium
GCCGGATCATGCTCCGCCATATCCTGCCAAACATGGCCGCGCCGATCATCGTCCAGGTCACCTTCGCGGTCGGCCTGGGGATCCTTTCCGAGTCGACGCTGACCTTCCTCGGCCTCGGCGTCAATCCCGCCACGCCGACATGGGGTCTGGCCCTCAACGAGGGGCGCGACTTTGTCCGTCAGGCCTGGTGGATCAGCGTCTTTCCCGGTTTGGCGATCGTCTTTACCGTCCTTGGTCTCAACCTCTTCGGGGATGGTCTCCGGGACGCCCTTGACGTGAAGAGCGTCGGCGAGGGCTAACGCCCCGCGGGGGAAGCACCGCACGTTGCCGGTGGGCAGGGTTGAGCCACCAGACGCGGTGGCGCGTCCCGTGCGTGAGGTGTCCCGTTGGCCCGCGTCCTACTCGGGGTGCGGGGCTCGCCGGGATCACACGTCGCCTGTTTCATCTCATTGCCGCTCGTGAAGGGATTTGCAGATGGCGACCGGATTTGCCCCTGTTGACCATGCCACCACGACCGTTTCCTGGGATCGGCGCCGCCCCTCCCCCGTCTTCGCTCAGAACGGCATGGTGGCAGCCGCTCACCCGCTGATTACGGCAACCGGGCTAGATGTGCTCCGGCGGGGTGGCAACGCAGTCGATGCCGCGGTCGCCGCCGCCCTGACTGCCGCGGTCGTGATGCCCGAGATGTGCGGCCTCGGCGGCGACCTCTTTGCCTTAGTGCATGCGCCCGCATCCCCCGGTCACGGGGGGACGGGCGAGACGGTTGCGGTGCTTGGGAGCGGCGTGGCACCGCGAGGAGCGACCACCGAGCTGATGCGCGCCCATGGGGATGCAAGCCGGGCGCGGATGCCCTACCAGGGTCCGCTCAGCGTCGGGGTGCCCGGCATGGTCGACGCCTACGCCGCCATGCTCACCCGCTTCGGCTCGCGGCCGCTGGTAGAACTGGTGGAGCCGGCCATCGGATACGCCTCGGATGGATTCCCGATCGCACCTCTCGGGGCGAAGGCGATTGTCGAGAACGCGGCGCTGCTCGGTGGCTTCCCGTCCTCCGCGGCAGTCTTTCTCCCCGGCGGTGTCCCATCCGTGCCGGGCACGGTGCTGCGTCAGCCGGACCTCGCTCGTACGCTGCGACAGATTGCCGCTGAGGGGGCAGACGCCTTCTACCGGGGCGAGATCGCGGAGCGGATCGGTCGCTTCATGGCCGAGGCTGGCGGCGCCCTCTCCGCCGACGATCTCGCCGGGCATGCCACTGACATGGCGCCGCCGATTTCGACGGTCTACCGGGGCCACACCGTCTACCAGACCGGCCTGCCGACGCAGGGCATGATTCTCCTCGAAGCGCTCAACATCGTGGCCCAGGCTGATCTTTCAGCGATCGGCGTGGATAGCGCTACCGGCGTCCACCTCCTGGGGGAGGCCAAGAAGCTGGCGTATGCGGATCGCCTCGGCTACGCCGGGGATCCCGCCTTCATCGATACGCCTCTCGATACCCTCCTCTCGCCAGAGTGGGGAGCCCGTCGCTTCGCCCGCATCGATCCGGAGCGCGCCGCCGAGGACGTGCCCGCCGGGGCATTCGAGGAAGGTGATACCACCTATCTCTGCGTGGTTGACGCGCAGGGGATGATGGTCTCCTTGATCCAGTCCGTCTCCAGTTCCTTTGGGAGCGGCGTTGTCGCCGGGGATACCGGGATCGTCCTCAACAACCGGGTGGGACGCGGGTTCACGCTCGAGGAGGGTCATCCCAACGTCTTCGCCCCGGGCAAGAAGACGATGCACACCCTCAATTGCTACCTGATCGCTGATTCCAGCGGGACCATGGTGGTGGCCGGCGGCACCCCGGGCGGCGATGGCCAACCCCAGTGGAACCTTCAGGTGATCGCTGGCCTCATCGATGGTGGCCTCGACGTGCAGGCTGCCATCGAATTGCCGCGCTGGACCAGTTGGCCCGGCACCGACCCGATCACCCTGCCCAATCCGTTCGAACTCCGGGTGGAGGATCGACTGGGCGACACCGTCATCGCGGATTTGGAGCGGCGCGGCCATCGAGTTCGCCGCACCGGTCCGTGGGGTGGCGGAGGCTCGGCCCAAGCCATCTTCCGTGACCCGGAAACAGGGGTGCTCGCTGGCGGATCAGACCCCCGCGTTGAGGGATTGGCGCTCGGCTTCTGAGCGAGTCAGCGGCTGCGGCTCCGGCCGATGCAGGCCGGGGCCGCGCCTCCGTGAGTCAGATCAGGCGTCCTGAGCGGCGAGCCACCAGGATGACCACCCCGACCACGATCAGCAGCATGCCCGTCGGGGCGGCACAGAAGGCCGCCGCCACGACGGACATCGGCATGGTCGCGGGACGGTCCAGCGCACCGAGGAGGCACGAGGCCAGAACCAGCCCGAGCCCGGCGAGCACCAACAATTGGCCTGGCACTGCTGAAAGGGGGTCCCGCCCTGACCTCCGGTTCGTCGGATGGTCGAACGGCGTGCCGCTTGACACCGCTCGCGTCGAGGCAGGCAGCGGAGGCGGCTTGACGAAAGGCGGGCTGTTCCCCGGTGCCTTGGGCGGGAGCAAATGCTCTTTGAGGATCCGCTGTGGCGCCGGACGTGATGGGGGCGCAAGGATTGGCCCTGCCGGTCCAGGCATCCCCTGGTCGGTCGCCGGGTGGACCAGCACCGCGCCGTGTTCGCGCGGCTTGTCACCCCCAGGATTGGCGACCGCTCCGCCCAGCACTGCAGGATTTTCTGGTGACACGAGTAAGTCGGTCCCGGGTGATCCATTCAGTGGACGGATCGGAGAGCCGGGTATCTGGACAGCAGCCTCGCCGCCTCGCTTCTCGTGATCGTCGCTCGTCTGGCCGTCGACTGACTCCTCCGCCTGGAGTTCGTAGTCTTGGGACGCGGCGAACTCCCAGGATGGATCGGTCTGAAGTGAGGTCGCCTCCGTGGGTGAGGCGACCATCTGATCAGCACCCGCGGTAGATGATGCACCCCTCGGAGAGAGGAGGTCGGTAGGCGCTGGCAGGGAGGCACCAGTGGACCTTGGCTTCGGCTCGGGGGTGGGGTCCTGATGCGACGTCGATGGTTCGATGTGGTTGGAAGAGGTCGCGCTAGCAGGCGAGCGATAGGCAGCAAGGATGACGCCACAGGGGCCGCAGGTGATAGCATCGGCCGGGTTGGCGGCGCCGCAGTTGCCGCAGGGGACCGAATCGGACACCCGACCTCCTTTCCCCTCGTGCCACCCATAATACGGACCCCTCATGATCGCATAGTCGTCCGTGACCGGCCGCCCGTGCTTAGCTCAGAAGGTGCGCCATCGGGTGAGACCGCTGATGCATCCCCAGGGGGCGGGACGCTAACGCTGTAGGGCAGGACAATCCTTCTGATGGATCTCGTATCCGTTTCCAGCGCGAAGCGGTACTGGCCTGTTTCGACGGCCGTGGTGATCCGGTAGGGATGCCCGGCCCAGTCTAGGCAACCGGCATCGGCCGTCAAGCCCAGCCGGTGCCTGTGGTATAAGAGCCGGTGACCGGCCGCCGCGACGCCCCAAACGACCTGCCTTGGGTAGCGCGCTACTCCCCTCGGAGGCCAACTCCAACGTGGATCAAACCAACCGGGACCGCCCGACGCCGCCCGACGCTTCCACCGCCGGAAGTGGTCGTGGGCGCTCGACGCTGATCTACTGCGGGTTGTGCGGTGCGCTCAACCCGGCGTCCAACCACTTTTGCGCCGCCTGCGGAACCACCTTGGTCGATGCCTTCCACGCGACCGAGGGGCTCCGCGTCTTTGAGCGCCCCGATTCCGCGTCTCGCCTGGTCGAGATCGTCCCCGCTGGCAGCGAGTTAGACATCGTCGAGGATCCGGATGCGCCGGAAGACTTCGTCCGAGTCCGGCTCGCTCATGGGCGGCTCGGCTACATCCGCCTTCAGGAGGTGGAGGTGCTGGCGAGCGCTCCCGGGCAGGCCTCTGGTTTTGGGGCGCCAGACATCAACACCAATGCCCGTGGCTGCGTCACCCCAACCGCGGCGCTCGCCTCACTGGTCCTGCTGATCGTCACTGCGACTCTCGGGTTGTTCCTGATCCTCCGCTCGGAGTCGTCCGACTCCGGCATCTTGGCGAGCATCTTCTGCCTCGCGGTCGCCCCCTTCATGGCCCTCACGATCGGGTTCTACCTGTATGCACGCAGCCGCGACGAGCGCCTGGAAGAGGAAGAAGACGAAGCAAACGTCCCCGATCTGGCCTCACCGAGGACGGCTGATCGCCCGGCCGAGCCGGCCTAGGGACGGGCGGCTCAGTGGACGTCGCGGGAACGCTGGAAGGACTCCAGCCGTACGAGATCCACGGCACCCGGTATTACCGCGTCTTCTACAGCCACGCTGACGATCCGGACCAGATCCTCGAATGCCGGCTCCCCGGTGATGCCCTCTATGCCAGGGCCAAAGCCGGCGATCCCGTCATCATCACCTACCTGCTCAAGACAGTCATGGCCATCGCTCCCCGCTCCGAACATCCTCAGCCGGATTAGCCGGGCCGGTCCTCTTCTCGATCCCCCGGGCTCAGAGGAGAGGCAACCTAGCACTAGCCGCCGGTCCGTCTTGAGCAAGACATGTCCAGGGGGACCCGCCTGAGGGGTTAGCGGTGCTCGGCTTCCCAGATTTGGCGTTGAATCTGGAGGTGGCCGACGTGGATGGCGGTATGCTCCACCCCGTGCATAAGGCACTCGGCAACCGTCCATCCCCGGTCGTTGCCGGCGGCGAGCGTCGGGACCCGGGCCAAATCCGACTCCGTGAGCGTGGCAAGGAGGTCGCGGCAGTCGGCTAGCCAGCGGTCGTAGCGTGCGGTCAGTGTGGAAAGATCGCCCCTGGCTCGGAACTCGGCCGGCCGATCCCGGTCTAGCGGGCGACCTCCCGCCGCGTGAAGCACCCAATACTCTCCCGCTCCAACCAGATGGGTCGCCAGCGCGAAGAAGGTGTTTACATCACCCAATGCCTGTTGGGGCCGCCACTCGTTGAGATCGGCCTCCGGGATGCCGCGGAGTTGCTCCAACGCGCTGGCTTGGAGCCGGGTCAGGAACGTGTCGACGGCCCGTGCGGTCGGGATCATCTTCCTCTCCTCTTGCGGCCTCAGTCGAACCGGCCGCGCTTCCCCGACTGAAGCGTCGGAAGCGTGCCGGACCTACCTCCGAGCTCGGGCCATAACTACCCCAGGGTCCCGCCCGTCACCGGTAGCCACGATGCTTCGACCCCGATGGTGGTGGATCGGCCGTGTCCCGGATAGACCGTCACGTCTGGCGGCAGCGCCGCGAGGCGGACCAGGCTCCGGTCCATTGCCGCCTGGTCCGCGCCGGGAACCTCTGTCGCTCCGTGGCCCCCCGGAAAGAGCACGTCTCCCCCAAGGAGCGTTCGCTCGTCCTCCGCGTAGAGGACGATGTGGGCAGGGTCATGGCCTGGAAGGTGAAGCACCTGAAACGTGATTCCGCCCACTCGCACTTCGTCGCCGTCATCCAGCAGCCGGTCTGGTCGCGCCGGTGGGATCTCAACCGGGAGGCCGACCTGGCGAGTTGGGGTCGTCATGCGATCGACGGCAAGGGGGTGGGCCACCAGAGGCGCGCCCGTCGCCGCCGCTAGCGACGCCGCATCGGCGATGTGGTCCCAATGGGCATGGGTGATGACGACTTGACCAATCCGCAACCCAGCCGCCTCGGCAGCCTGCGTCACGTCGTCTGTCACCCCTGGCGGCGCATCGATCACGATTGCCTCGCCGGTTGCGTCGTCAGCGACCAAGTAGGCGTTGGTCTCCAGCGGTCCCGCCACGAAGCTCCGAATGGTTAACGCCATACTCCTCCCCCGTTCACCTCGCGTATCTCGCGCCGCAGCCTACCATGGGAACGCGACCTGAACCCGAGCGGTGATCGGCCACACGGAGCCGCGCGTGGCACCTCTATTTCCCGGCCCGCCGCCGATTTGGACCTGTCCCGCCAGGTTCCCTGCCGAGCCGTGGCTAGGGTGACTTGTTCTCGGGGCATGGGCATAAATGTTGCTGACATCGTGTGGCAACGAGGGCTGCGCGGATGCTTGCCCTCCAGGAGATCAGGGCAGAGGTATGTGGGAAGAGCAGGGGAACTCCGTGGCGGGTGAGCGGGTGCTCGTGGTGGATGATGAGCCCTACATCGTAGAACTGCTTGACGAGTTACTCGACGACGAGGGTTACCACGTCCAGCGTGCCAACGACGGCATTACCGCGCTGGAGGAGATCGAGCGGCGGCCGCCCGACCTGATCCTCGCCGATGTCATGATGCCCCGCCTCGATGGCCTCACGCTGGCCGCTCGCCTGCGAGAGTGGGGTGACGACACGCCGATCATCCTGATGAGCGCCGCCGTCACCCCGCGTGACGCTTCCTACGCGTTCATTGCCAAACCGTTCGATATCGAGGAGATGCTCGGTCTCGTCGCCGATATGCTCCAGGACCGCCCGACCGCCTAACCCTAACCCGGTGCTCAGGAATGACCCCGGCGGATATCAACTCCGGCCGTCTACGATCACGGCGAGGCTGACGCCGACTCCGGCGCGATCTCTGCTTGGGCTTCCATGATCTGCTCCCCTGCCGGCTCGGTTTGCCCGTCAGCCCCGGCACCATCGCCGGTTTTGCCCTCTGTTTCCGGCGGCGCTGGAACCACGGCGAGCGGGTCCATCCCTGCCGCCCAGGCTTCCTCCCCGTCCGGCACCGGGTCAACGCCTACCCCGAGGCGCCCGAGGAGTGAGGCGCACCAGGCCGCCCTCCATGGTCGAGGGTCGACCGGCTGCTGTGGCGCATGGGAGTCCGACCCGCACGAGATCAGCAACCCACGGGCTGCGGCCAGATCACGGTAAAGCGCCGTCTGCGCGTCCGTGTAGGAACGATAGTGGGCCTCCAATCCATCGATTGGGATTTCAGCCAGCATCGCGTCGAGGTCCGCCTCGGTCATCACCCCAACCGAATCGCTGCGCCCCGGATGAGCGATGAGGCAGAGGCCGCCGGCCTCATGGGCGGCGGCGACCACCTGTCCCAGTGGTACGTCGGCTGAGAACCCCCCGCCCAGCTCCGTGACCAGTTCCGCCGCTTCCTTCAGTCCCTTAGCGTGGCCATCCTTGATTGCGGCCGAGAGGACGTGGAACGGCCACATCGGGCGTCCAGCGAGGATCTCCTCTAGTGATGGCAGCTCCCGGCCGGAAGCCTCCAACCGCTGACGGGCGTCCTCCGCCACCCCTCGCAGGGCCGCGTCCTGCTCCGCGAGGACGGCCTGGAACGGGGTCGCCGCCGCATCGCCGTGACTGGGGTCAATGCCGTAGACCAGCAGGTGCCACTGGCGATCGGCCCAGCGGGTGGTGACCTCGACGCCCGGAATTACGTAGACGCCGCGCTCAATGCCGAGTCGCATCGCGGCCGGCACGGAGCGCTGGGTGTCGTGGTCGCAGACCGCGGCAACCCGGAACCCGTTGGTCGCCAGGTGGTCCAGCAACGCCTCCGGGGTCCAAGCGCCGTCACTGGCCAGGGTATGGAGGTGCAAGTCGACGGCGTCGAGGGGATCGAGGCGGGGCGGGTGAGCGCCGACGACGGCGCCATCTCCAGCAGGCTGCACGAGCGAAAAACTCCTCAATGTGACTGGCGAACGGCACCGGCAGCGCCGGCATCCCTACCGGCGTCGAGTCTAGCCTACGGTGCCGCTTGCCGCCTTGCCGGACTCTGGGTGCATCATCCACCCAGCATCCTGCTGGACGATTGCGAGCAGGCCAATGGAGCCACTGTTTGGCTGGTGTCGGACCCCGTTCGCTGGCTGGAGCGGTCCGGGCACCTCGCCCATCATCGCCGCGGTTGTCGGTGACCTAGTCATCTGAGCCGTCCTGCACTCTTGTCTGAGGCAATGCGCACCCGTACTGCGTCGTCGATCCTTGGCGCCGGTAGCGCCCCGATTCCCGGCCCTGTTCGGTATCCTGCTCACTAGGGCGGAGACCGGAACGGGCAGGACCACCAGGGTGAGGGAAACACCAATGCGCTACGACGACGGCCGGTTCCTGGCCGGACTGAATCGTTTCGGGAATGGCCCGGCCGCAGCGCTTCGCGTCATGCTGGATCCGGGCGAGGGCGGGGAGGTCGTCGCTGGCCGGCTCGTCGCCGCGGCGGTCACCTCTCTGGCTTCGCAGCAGGAGTCCGGTTCCCCGATGGTCCTTGTCGTCGGGGCCCGGTCCGTCTCCCTGGGCCTCCCCTGCCCAAATCAGGCCAGGGCACGCCGCCTTCTCCGCCTGCTCGCGGCAGAACTTGGTTTTGGTGAGGCCGCCGGTGGCCTCCTTGATCCGGACGACCCCGATCCCCTACCTGACTGGAGCGAAGCCCCCCGTCCGGCACGGGTGCCCGTGGCGGCGATTACTGGCACCAACGGCAAGAGCACCACGACCCGCCTCCTTGCCCGCATCCTTCGGGAGGCTGGGTTCACGCCGGGGGTCACGACATCGGATGGCGTCTGGGTTGGGGAGCACCAGGTGCTGGAAGGTGACTACACGGGTCCGCAGGGAGCCGAACGGGCGCTGGCGGAGCAGGGAGTCGACATTGGGGTACTGGAGGTTGCCCGCGGCGGCATCCTGCTGAAGGGCCTCGGCGTGCCCCAGGTGGATGTCGGCGTTGTGACCAACGTGGCCCCGGATCACCTCGGGTTGGATGGTGTGGAGACGCTCGAGGAATTGGTCCACGTCAAAGGCGTTGTCGTTCGGGCGGTTCGCCCCGGCGGCACCTGTGTCCTCAATGCGGCGGATGCGGCAACCCCGCGTCTCCGTCGCCAGGCTCCCGGCCGCGTCCTGCTTTTCGCCTGCGATCCTGATCTCGTCCCCGTCCAGGAGCACCTCGCGAGGGGTGACGAAGCCCTGCTCCTTCGCGATGGGCTGATGGTCTATGCGCGTGGCGCCAATGAGGAAGCCATCCTCCCCGTGGCTGAGGTACCGGTTGCACTCGGCGGCGCCGCGCGGCACAACATCGAGAACGCGCTCGCGGCCGCCGCCGCGGCGCTCGCGTTGGACGTGCCTCTTGACGCGGTCCGGGACGGACTGCGTGCCTTCCGGTCGACCCCGGAAGAGAATCCGGGGCGCCTCAACGTGTTTCGCCACCAGGGGCGGACCGTCGTCATTGATTTCGCCCACAACGCCCACGGCCTCAGCG
>JALYMD010000626.1 GCA_030773875.1 Chloroflexota bacterium
CGGGAAGACGCCCCCCTTGAGCTTGACGCTGCCGAACCCGTACTCGGCAATCATCCGCTGCGCCTGCGCGAGGACCGCCTCCGGGCTGAGGGTTTCGCCCCAGCGATCGTCGCGAGCATCGGCGCCCGTTCCCCCGCCCCCGGCACGCTTGTAGAAGAGGTAGGCGCTGAAGGGGACCTCGTCCCGGACGCGCCCGCCGAGAAGCTCGCAGACGGGGAGGCCGACCGACTTGCCGATCAGGTCGAGGGCTGCGACTTCCAGCGCCGCGTGGACCCGCAATGGCATGTCCAGCCGGCTCTCGCCCGGGAGGGTATACGTTTGCGCCGGGAGCCCCAAGGTGTGGTCAGAGCAAGCGATCTCCTCCACCAGCGGAGCGAACTCTCGCTCCACGGCTTGCCAAAGCCGGGCTAGATCGGCAGCTTCGCGGCCGACAACTAGAGGGCGAGCCCGCATCAGATCGTGCAATGGTCCGTCGCCACCGTGGGTCTCGGCGGCGCCCGTGACGCCGTCTTCGCTCATCAGCTCCACGACGGTGCGAAGAGCGTACGGGGCGTGCAGCCCGTACGAGCTGAGCAGCGGCGGGTCCGCCATCGCGATCGGCGTGACTCGCATCTCGACGATTTTCATCACGCAGTTCGCCCCCTTTCCCACAGCGTCCACCCGTCGCGCTGCAGGTCCGCCTTGGCCCGAATGACGGCGCGGCGTGCCCGGCAGGGTTGCGGTCGGGCCGCCGGTTGGTATGCTGGCCGCTCTGTTGGAGATCATACCGGGGAGCGGAGGAGGAGCGCGTGCCAGACTCGACGCCGATCGCGCCGGAGGTTTTTGACGCCCTGCGGCGGGCGAGCACTGCGATGATCACGACTCAGCTCTTTGGGCGGGGGCTCCGCAACATGTTCCTCAATGGCCTCCTGCCGATGAACCCCGACCACTGCCGGTTCGTCGGCGAGGCGGTGACTCTGCGCAACATCCCGATGCGGGAGGACCTCGACCGGCTCGAGGCCTTCCGTGACCCAGAACACCCCCAACGCAAGGCGATCGAGACGGTCGGTCCTGGTCAGGTCCTCGTGATGGACTGCCGGGGAGACCTCCGCGCGGCCTCGGGCGGCAACATCCTGGTGACGCGGATGCGGATGCGCGGAGCCGTGGCGCTCGTCAGCGACGGCGCCGTGCGGGATTCGCCCGATATTGCCCAGCAACCCTTCCCGGTCTTCGTTGGCGGAAGATCGGCGACGTTGAACCTGGCGGTGCACCACGCCGTCGACATCAACGTGCCAATCGCCTGCGCCGGCGTTCCCGTCTTTCCGGGCGACATCGTGGTCGGCGACGAGGAGGGTGTGGTGGTTATCCCCCGGCACCTCGCCGCGGAGGTAGCCGGCCCCGCAGCCGATCAGGAAGACCTGGAGCGCTTCGTCCTGGAGAAGGTCGAAGGCGGTGCGGCCCTCCCCGGCACCTACCCACCGAACGAGCAGACCCTCGCGGAGTACGAGGCGTGGCGGGCGAGCCGGGCGGGCGGGCAGCGGTAGCAACAGAGTAGCGGCCACCCGTCCACGATTGAGAGGAGAACGAACGATGGCAGGGGCGCGGCCGTTCCGGTTCGGCGTTCAGGGGCGGACGACCGGGCCGCGAGAGCCGTGGCTGGCGATGGTGCGCCGGGCGGAGGAGATGGGCTTCAGCAGCTATCTCGCCCTCGACCACTTTGTTCGCGGCCTCGATCCGGTCGCCTCCCTGATGGCGGCCGCGATGGCGACGAGGACTCTGCGCGTCGGCAGCTTCGTCTTTGACAACGACTTCCGGCACCCTGCCCTCCTGGCGAAGGCCGCCGCGTCGCTGGATGTCCTCTCCGGCGGTCGGCTGGAGTTGGGCATCGGAGCAGGGTGGCTGAAGGAGGAGTACGACCAGACCGGGATTTCGTTCGACCCGGCCGGGATCCGAATCGAGCGGATGACCGAGGCGGTGCGTTTGATCAAGCGCATCTACACGGAGGAGCACCCCGTCTCGTTCGCGGGCGACCACTACACCGTCACGGACCTGATCTGCCCGCCGAAGCCGGTCCAGCAGCCGCACCCGCCGATCATCATCGGCGGGGGCAGCAAGAAGTTCCTGTCGGTCGCGGCCCGGGAAGCGGACATCGTCGGCATCACCACCCGCGCACTCCCCGATGGGGCCAAAGACACGGCGGACATGACCCCGGCGGCCACGGCACGGAAGATCGCCTGGGTGCGGGAGGCCGCCGGGGAGCGATTCGCCGAGATCGAGTTGAACGTGGCCGTGAGCGACGTGATCGTGACCGACAACGGCGCGGCAGCGGCCGATGAGGTGGCAGGGCGGTACGGCGTGACCCGGGACGAAGTGCTGGCGTCACCCCAGGTCTTGATCGGGAGCCCGGACGGGATCGTCGAGAAGCTGCAGGAGCGACGCGAGACCTACGGCTTCTCCTACATCGTCGTGACCGAGCCGAACCTGGAGAAGATGGCCCCGGTGGTTGCGCGTCTCGCCGGCACGTAGTCTCCGGGCGCCTTGGCTCGCCGAGGCGCCGCCTTCTGGCATCGAAACCGCGTTCCGAGCGGGATCCCCAACCGGCCGGCTCCGGCGGCGAACGAGGCGCGTGGTCTAGGCGCTCTCGCCGACCTGATGGTGCGCCATGTCCTCGAAAAGGGTGATGAGGGCGGAGTGGTCGAGTTGTCCTCGGCCCGCGGCGGCCAGCGCCTCGAAGAGCTGGCCGACGAGGCCGGTGACTGGCATCGGAACCCCGCGCTCCTTGCCAGTCGCGAGCGCGATCCCGAGATCCTTGCGGTGGAGGTCGACGCGAAACCCGGGCTGGAAGTTGTGGTCGATCATCGTCGGGCCGCGCATCTCCAGGACCCGGCTCGCGGCCAGACCGCCCGAGAGGACTTCAACGATCTTCTGCGGATCCACGCCCGCCTTGGCCCCGAGCACGAGCGCCTCGCTGACGGCCGCGTAGTTCACGGCGACGACGACCTGGTTGCACGCTTTGACCATCTGTCCCGCACCGGGGCCGCCGACGTGGACGATCGTCTTGCCCATCGCCTCAAAGAGCGGCCGGGCGCGGTCGAAGTCGGCCGCGTCACCGCCGACCATGATGCTGAGCGTGCCGGCTATCGCCCCCTTGTCGCCC
>JALYMD010000627.1 GCA_030773875.1 Chloroflexota bacterium
GATCAGGTCAGGCCCGCTTCCCCGAGCCACCTTTGGAGGGCCACGACGGCCGCCGTCCGGTTGCGGGCGCCAACCTTCTCCCGCAGCCGCGTCACGTGGTTTTTGACCATGTGCGGGCTGATATGGAGGCGGGCCGCGATCTCCCGATCCGTACAGCCCGCCACCAGCAACGCAAGGATCTCGCGCTCCCGAGCCGAAAGCGCCACGAGACCAGTGGCGGAGACTCTCAGGGCGTGAGTCATCTCCAGCACCCAACGACGGCACGCATCGTCGAGTGCTCGAAAGTCCGTCAGAAGCAAGTGTTCGTCATCCGTCATTGCGACATCATAGCAAATGAAGAGCTATGTGCTATAGGACCAGAAGCACACATCGGGGGCGAAGGAGCCTTATCGCTCCTCGGCTCCGCGTCTGAGCGAGCGGCCGGTCTGGAGCGTGGTGCAGGGAGTGGACCGGGCAGCACGCCGCCGGCATTGAGCGGAGACACTCAGGTCGTCTCCCCACCACGCCGGCCACTGGACGAGGCCGGTGACCGATGAGTACGACAGCGGTCCCGGGACAACCGACCCGGGACCGCTGCGGACGTGGCCAATCGAGGGTTAGGACGTGGGCGTCCCCACCTCCGGGGTGGCGCACTCGAGGAAGGCCTCAGGCGAGGCCTCCGGCGAGGCGAACGGCGACGCCGCGAGGACGGCCTCCGGCGAGGCCTCGGGAGAGGCAAACGGCGAGGCGTCTGGCGACGCGGCGACGGAGGCCAGGCATCCCGTGGCGGCCTCCTCCTCAACGACCTCTTGGTCTTGCGCGACCCCCAACGAAATCCCGCCGAAGACGATCGCGAGTGCGACCGCCCCGAGCATGAACAACCGGCGCATGGGCCCCCTCCTCTGCGAACGCTCCCGCGCTGTCGACCTGACAGCGCGAGCGCCCCAGAGGCTGCCCTCAGCACGGTGCGTGCCTCGACGGGTCAGCCCGGCATGGCATGACTCATCTGCGCGATTTACGGTCGATCGCATCCCGCCCGCTTGGTCCTTGGTGCGTCTCTTATCTGGGGGGTCTTCCCAACGTCCGCGCCTCGTTAGGAGCGGGTGGTGGCGCCCGATTGCGACGGACCAACTTCGCTCAGGACGCTTTACGAGCCCCGTAGCCAAGTAGGACCAGTCTGAGAAGCCGCTTCAGGGTCCTTTAGCACCGAGCCCAAAATGGTCCATGGTGCCGGGGCGAGAGAAGCCGATCAGCATGCCAGTGGGTCATCCGTCCAAGGTGGTGCCCGGGATCCCCGGTCTGGCAGGAAGATCGGCAGCCAAGGAGACGTTCCCCTTCGCGCTGCCATAAGGGCGAATCTCGACTTTCGTCGTCTCTCGTTCAGCATCGTGGGGCAAGGACAGCCGCTCAGGGTCCGGCCTCACCACCATGATCTCGTCAACGGTCTGCTACCGGCGGGCCGTTCTCCTCTCCGGGTCCTTCGGGGCGAGGACACCGTACAGGCGCACCGCGAGGAAGGTGATCGCTCCGCCCATGACCATGCCACCTACGACCGCAAGCGATCGACTCGATGCGGCCAGTGCAAGGACCAACCCGATCCCGCTGCTGACGGTGCCCGCCGCGAAGACAGGCAGATCAGGACGGAACCGGCTCACGATGCCCCTCGCCGGCGGTTTCATTGATGTCCAGCGCCGTCTCGACACATGCCTGCTCCTCGACCGTGCTGGGAGTTCGTCCTCACCGAGCAGTTCCGCGTAGCGGAGGAGGGCAACGGCGGCGGGCATGCCGACCACGATCAGGCCAACATCCAGCGCGTGGAGCCCGTGGCCCGACCAGAGGATGAACATGACCGGGCCGACCGAGGTCATCGCGGGCACAACCGCGGCGGCTGCCAGCAGGATCAGGGCGCCGAGGCGCGCCGCAGCCATGCGGACGCCCCAGTTGTTCATTCTTACCGCGTTCAGAGTCGCCCACGTGGCGCGCCGGTTAGACCTCTGTCGCATGTGGGGCCAGAGCGTCACGGATAGCGCCGAGGAGATCGTCGAGATCGAATGGCTTCAGCACCACTCGCACACCCTTCTCCATCAGGTGCGGCTCCAGTTCGCTCGCTTCAGCGACGGCGGCGGTGCACAGCACGATGGGGATGGCCGTGGTCTCCGGATCCAACTGGAGCAACTGCAGGAGCGACCATCCCCCATCCTCGGCTTCCCACATGTAGTCGAGGATGATCAGATCCGGCGCCAGTTCCTTGATCGCGTCCAAATCCTTGTCCGCGTAGGACTGGATTGAGACCCGGTAACCCTCTCCCTCAAGGAGTTCCCGGAACAGATCGAGGACGGCTTGGCTATTGTCGATGGCGAGGATGTGCCGCTGGACGGCGGTGGTGGCGGTCATGCTGTCCCTCCTATTGCCCATGCTTGAAGAGACACGCGTATCCGGAGGACTAAGCCGCCCCCTTCGATGATCCGTCGGTGGCAAGGAGTGATCCTTCTCATGGACCTGTGGCCCGGACCGATGGCTCGGGCAAGCGAGTGCGAAGCGCGATCGGTCGGAACTCGACGATCGATTCCGGTCGCACGCCAAGGGCAATGCTGAGGTGCGTGACCACCCGGGGGCACGGACGAGTCCGGCCCCGCTCGATCCGATTGATCGTCGAGGTCGAGACCCCGGCTAGAGCCGCCAAGGCAGGTTGCGACAGGCCTGCATCGGCACGGGCAGCAGCGAGGGTGGGCATAGGCAGCCATCGTCCGATCAGCCATCAGCGCCAAAGAGAGTGGACTACGCAACCCGACACTCGGGTGAAGCGACGACGCGCCTGGCCACGACCCGATCGCTGGTCGCCTCAATTAGCACGACCTCGCCTCCCACCCTCCCGCTCAGGCGCAGGAATGACGTGAACGGCGCAAGCGCGGCATGGTGCTGGAAGACGTCTTCGACCACGCCGAGATCGACGACGAGGCGGTCCATCCGGTGTTCGACCCGGTAGAGCGGTCGGGGGCTAGGCGGAGCCGACGCCCGGAGGCGCGCGGCCCGGCGCATCTCCCAGCGGCAGCGGGCGACCGTCCGCCGCGCCTGATGCATCAGCATCCGGTTGGTGCCTGCGAGGGCGGCAGCGCCGATCAGGGCGGCATCGAGGCGATCAGCAGGTCGGGACCGAGTGGCGGACATGGGCACCTCCTGGATGGGCGAGGGAAAGGGGCGCGACACGATCCTTGGGCGGTCTGAAACGGCATGAGATGGCGTTATGGTGACGGGAATGCCTGCGGGGTCATCGTGCCACCGCGGAGGACACGAACGGCAACACTCCAGCGCGCGGCGGCCCGCATGGTCGCCGGAAGGGATCCTTCAGCGCGGTCGGAGAACCCGGCTCCAACGGGAACTTCCGACACTGCGAGCAGGGGCGGCGCGGCGGTCAGGAAGGGGTGCGGGAGACGAGGTGCATTCATCAGGCGTCCTTTCCCAAGTGGTTGGGTCAGAGCGCCGGACGCTCGAACCCGGGCAGGCCAACAAGGCCCCGATCGGGTTCGCCATTCACTCCGCCCGGCGCATAGGCGATCCACAGAGGGCAACGCCGGGCTTCATCGTGTCCGAGGTGGACCTACGCTAGCATGCGCCTTGCTCAGGCAAAAGAGGGAAAACCCCTAGCGACGCCGGCTTTTGGGGCAAAAGTTCTCTCCAAATCGGTCGGCAAGCCGCCCCTGCAGCCTACCGGCTCCTAGACGTTGTGCCGATAACCGGGCTGGTATCTGTGTCGACACGAGCGACTCAACGATGGACGTCGAAGATCTTGTCCCTGTGGAGCGTCCTTGAGCCCGCGAGCTCGCCCCAGTGGCACACGACGGCTGCGGCCCGCTCGCCGGTACGGCCAGCTGCGAGGCGCCAATCCTCCTCGACCACGACGCTGTTCAGACCGCCAACCTGCCCCCGGTCCGATGGGGCGTCGCGGCGCCCTAAAGCACATCCCCGCCTCAGGCGACAAGCCCCTCGACTCTCCACGCGGCCCACGGCATCGTCAACCCGTTGCTGCAGCTCAGGTAGCGCTTGGGGCAGGAGGCGACCAGCGAGTAGGCAGAGTTGACCATGTTGGCGACGTGGAGCCCCCGACTTGGGTCAGCAGTTGGTAGGCGTCCAGTTCCCCCTGTCCCTGGGCGGCGTGGGCATCGCCGACGAAGAAGCGGGCGCCGGGGACGCGGACCGGCAGGGAGAGGGTGTGGCCGACGATGATCTTGGGGGTATCCATGTTGCCGCCGTGGGGACCGGGACTCGCCGAGGAGACCGCCTCCAGGGCGGGGGCGGTGCCGATGGTGCCGAAGAAGGGCGCCCAGGGTATCTCCCAGCGGTCGCGCCAGGCGAAGCCACCGGCCACGGTACGGCGGTAGATCCAGGCCCGTTCCGGCAGTTGGGGGGCGAGGGAGGGGGTCTCGTGGGTGCTGGTCAGGCCGCCGCAGTGCGGCAGGAGGCAGGAGACGGCTCAGTCCCGGGCGGGCCGGATGGCGTTTATGCAGGCTTGGAGGACGTTCTTCACCTCGCTGAACTTGAACATCGTGACCTCCTTAGCGCCCTGACTGCGCGCTCGATGCGAGCATCAGCAACGGGACCCAGGCTACGAATGTGGCCGGCAGACCGCCCCCGACCGCAAAGGCCACGCTAGGCACTGTCGTCATCAGCTGTGGACGCAGGGACCGCTCGCGCGCCACCGGATCGAGCAGATTCCGCCGTCACGTCTCCGCAGCAAGGCACTCGCGCTCAGTGAACTCGGGGACGATGGTCACCTCCTTGTTGTCGCGCGATCGTCAGTTCAGGGATTCGCTAGGTCTCCACCCTGCTCGTCCGGCGCTCCGGCCACCATACGAACCCACGCATCCGCCCACGCATCCCTCGGTTGCGTGGGCGGGTCTGGTGACCTACCATGCCGCTCCCAAGCGAGGCTGCGGTGGCCTGAACCCGATGGCGGTGCCGATGGCACAGACCGAGCGCGGCGACATCCCGAGCTTTGGTGAGCTGCTGCGGCAGCACCGGATGGCAGGAGGGTTGACGCAGGAGGAGTTGGCCGAGCGCGCTGGGTTGAGCGCCCGCGGCATCAGCGACCTCGAACGTGGCGCCCGGTCGATCCCCCGTAAAGATACTCTCGCCGTGCTCCTCGACGCGCTCAGCCTTCCCCCATCGGAGCGATCGGCGCTGCTCGCCGCCGCCCAGCGCCCCTCTGTTCGACGACGCTCGGCCGTTGCTGGCATCGACCATTCCAACCCGGCGCCGCTGCCGGTCCCGCTCACGCCCCTCGTCGGACGGGACCGGGAGATGGCTGAGGTAACGGGGGTGCTCCGCCGCCCCGATGTGCGCCTCCTAACCCTCACCGGTCCAGGTGGCAGCGGCAAGACGCGCCTCGCGATCCGAATCGCCGAAGAACTTGCCGCCGAGTTGGCGGACGGCGTGGCCTTCGCCGGGCTCGCCTCGATCTCTGACCCCGCCTTCGTGCTCCCCGCTGTGGCTCAGGCTCTTGGGGTCCGAGAAGCGGGCGACCGACCGTTAGTCGAGCAGTTGGTCGCCATGCTTCGGGAGCGGGAGCTGCTGCTGGTCCTCGACAACGTCGAGCAGGTGGTGGAGGCCGCACCCCAGGTCACCGACCTCCTCGTAGCCGCTCCCACCCTCAAGGTTCTCGCCACCAGTCGCGTCCCGTTGCACCTCGCCGCGGAGCACCGGTTTCTCGTGCCGCCGCTGTCCTTGCCCGCGTCCAGTGCTTCCCGGTCTATCGAGGATCTGGGGCAGTCGGAGGCGGTCAGCCTCTTCGTCGACCGGGCGACGGCGGTTCGGCCCGATTTCACACTCACTCCGACGAACGCCGAGGCGGTGGCCGCGATCTGCGCCCGCCTTGATGGGCTGCCGCTGGCCATCGAACTAGCGGCCGCCCGGGTCTCGGTGCTGCCGCCCCAGGCACTCCTCAAACGCCTGGAGCACCGCCTTGCTCTGCTGACCGGCGGGGCCCGGGACCTACCGGAGCGGCAGCAAACGATGCGAAGCACGATCACCTGGAGCCACGACCTTCTCTCGTCTGAGGAGCAGGTCCTCTTCCGGCGCCTCGCTGTGTTCGTCGGGGGATGCACGCTTGAGGCGGTCGAGGCGGTGGCCGAGCTGGAAGGCGGCGTGGGCATCGACGTCCTGGATGGCCTGTCCACGCTCGTCGAGGAGAGCCTCCTGCGGCAGACGGAGGCGGCAGACGGCGAGCCGCGCTTCGGGATGCTGGAGACAATCCGGGAGTTCGGGCTGGAGCAGTTGGCCGCGAGCGGCGAGGAGGCGGCCGTCCGCCAGCGCCACGCCGACTGGTGCATAGCGCTGGCGGAGGGGGCGGAGGCGGCCCTCTGGGGGCCGGAGCAGCGCCGGTCGTTTGCGAGGCTGGAGGTCGAGCACCCCAACCTACGGGCCGCTCTCGGCTGGATCCTCGACGCGGGTGATTACGAGACTGCCTCGCAGTTGACCAGTCCCCTGGCCTTCTTCTGGTATGTGCACGGTCACCTAACGGAGGGGCTGGCTCGATCGGGCGCTGGCGACAGGCGGCGGTTCGCTGGAAGCGCGGGCGAAGGCCCTGGCGGTGGCGAGCGGACTAGCTCACGCCCAGGGGGACGCCGTGGCCGCAGTCCGGCGGGCAGACGCGAGCCTCGCGCTCTGGCGGGAGATTGGGGATCCCGGACCGGGGTTGGCCTTCGCGTTGTGTCAGCGCGGGGTCGCCGCCTTCTGGAGCGGCGACGTGGACTTCGCGGCCGCCGTGTATGACGAGGCCCTCACGCTGTTCCGCATTCTCGATAACCGGCCTTGGACCGCCCAGCTGTTGACCAACCTGGCGGCAGTGGCCCAGTCCCGTGGCGACTACACACGCGCCCGCGCCTTGGCTGAAGAGGCGCTCATGCTACAGCGCGAGGGTGGCAACGACTGGGGCACTGTCTTCAGCTTGACGATCCTCGGGGACCTCGCCGCTGATCAGGGCCGCTACGAGGAGGCTCGCCAACACTACCGTGACAGCCTGGTTGTCGCCATGGAGCAGCGTGATCGCTGGCAGATCGCCGAGGCGTCGACTGGCGAGGCAGAACGAGCCGCCCGACTCCTTGGCGCAGCAGCCGGGTTACGGAACAGCATCGGCCAGTCCGTTCCCTGGTTTATGCGGGAGCGTCTCGACCGCGTCGTCACCATTGCTCGGCACCGACTGGGCAACGCGCGGTTCGACGCCGCCTGGTCCGCTGGCCAGGCGGCGCCGGAGGCGGCCATCGCCGAAGCCATCTTGGACAACCCGGCGCCGGGTCCGCCACCAGCGGCGGGGACCGCGGGCATGGGGTTGTCCAACCGCGAGGTGGAGGTGCTGCGATTGGTGGCGACAGGCAAGACCGACGCTGAGATCGCGGACGCGCTCTTTGTCAGCAAGCGGACCGTCGGCACCCACCTCACCAACATCCTCGCCAAGCTAGATCTGGCTAACCGCACCGAGGCCGCAGCCTGGGCCGTCCGTCACGGCTTGGCCTAGCTCACCACACTCTCTCGACCCCAACGCGCTTCGCCCTCGCGAGCGCCGCGTCCCCCTTACCGTGTGAGATGTCCGTAGTGCGGCCGGTTGAGCGAGTTACGGAGTTCTCACGATGTGCGGCCGTGCCGGGCGGGGCAGGATGGGGCCGCGCCCAACACGAGGGGTTCGCTGCCGGAAGGCCGCACACGAGGGAGGACCGAAATGATCCCTTATCACTCCCACGCCACCCAGCCCGCGTTCGGGGAGGGCCCGGCCCGTATACCGCTGACTGCGGGCGACTACGGCCGGCTCTCCGGTCACCGGATCGTTGCCGAGGACCACGCCCGAGCGTGGATCGCCCGCGCCGAGCAGGATCGGCGCCTGGCGGAGGCCGGCGTCCATCCTCCTGGGATTGTGGCGCTCGTCGTGGCCCTACGTGAGGCGACTGGTGTAGCGTTGATCCAGGCGAGGGAGTGGCTGCGCGGCGTTCCCCCGACCGCCACTGACCCTGCCTCAGGGGACGGGTCGGTCGCCTGAGCCACGGAACCAGAACCGCCGGTCCCTCACCCTGTCGAACCCGCGAGCATCAGCAGCACGAGTCCGGCGCGGGCTGTCCAGGCGAGGGTGCGGACCCAGTTCGACGCCACAAGTGCGCGCCAGGCCACAATGTCGAACCCGGCCCCGAGGAGCCGGTGGCGCGGCACCTGGAGCAACGCTGTCGAGAGCCATATCGCCGCCAGCAGAACCATCCCCACCCAGGCTGCGCCCGCCCCAACCCCGGTCGGCCGCCGCGCCAGCAGCAGCAACCCCGTCACCAGCTCCAGCAGCATCGGCGGCACCACCACCCAGGCCGTCCGCCGGCTGTGTGCCGCGGCATAGGCCGGGAATCCCTCGTCCCCCACCTCAGCGAACAGCGGGTAGTGGACGACCTGGACGAACCAGATCACCCCCGTCATGAACAGCGTCGCCGCGGCGTGGAGCGGCAGAACCAGGGTCACCGCTCAACCAAGGAGCGACGGGTCAACCCGCCCTGCACCGAGCCGCGAGCGGACCGGAAAGGAGCCCCCGCCTCCGCCACGAGGAGCAGCCGTCTCTGGCGCCCCCTCCCCCCGTTGCCCACAGTCACCCTTCGTCCGCCTCGTCCACCGACTCGGCGTCATAGGGCGGGAAGCGGAAGCCCATGTCGCGGTCCAGGAGACCGCCGTAGCCGAGCCCGGCCAGGTCGTCCAGCGTCGGGCGCTCCCCGGCCATCACCCAGGGCAGCACCAGATCGGCCACGGTCGCCTTGGAGTAAAGAGAGCACGAGGCCAGGTTGAAGATCGGCGTGTCGGTCGCGGCCCGGTGGGCGAGCCAGAACATGCTGCCCGGGTGGGCCGGGGCGCCGAACTTGACCATCTCCGCCCCGATCCGTGGCAGCGCCAAGAGCGCCGCGTCTAGCGGGTCGATCGTGTTCCCACCCCCCGTCAGGATCAGATCTGCTCCGTCGTCGATCAAGCCCTCGATGGCCGCGGCGACGGGCGCCGGGGCGCTCGGCGGGTCCTCGAAGCGAAGCACCCGCGCCCCGTACCATCCCACCTTCCGCTCCACCGTCTCCTGGAACCGATCCCGCACCCGGCCCTCCAGTCCCTCGGTCGTGAGGACCCCGACGCAGAGGGGCCGGAATGGCTTGACCCTGACCACCGGGGCCTCCCCTTCCCGGGCCACCCCCTCCGCGGCGACCAGCGTCGCCTCGGGCACCGCGACGGGGGTGATCTTCGCCCCGGCGACGATCTTGCCCGGCAGCACCGTCATCCGGTCCGGCAAGGTGAAGACCGCGATGCCGGGCAGGCGGTTCAGCCGCGCCACCGCCTCCGCGTCCACCCGCAACAGTCCCTTGGTCTCCGCCACGAGATTCACCCGGCTTTGAACCGGTCCACGCGGAAAAACCCCGGGGCCACCGACCGCCACCGCGAGTCGCCG
Source organism: Chloroflexota bacterium (assembly GCA_030773875.1). Next base: position 9,428 of record JALYMD010000627.1, read on the forward strand.
CCCGGCTTCGTCCTCGTGGACATCCTCCGGGCCGAGCCGGACCGCGTGCAGCGGCCGCCCCACCGTCGCCAGCGCCGCCAGATCCTCCTCTGCCAAACGGTGCCCCTTGCGGAACAGGCGCCGGCCGTCAACCTTGACCTCTTCCGTGACGACCGCACCAAGCAGGTCATCCGACGGCCCCGGTTGGACAGGATCGAGAACAAACGCTTGCATCGCTAAACTCCTAGGGTTGAGGATGGTTCCAAACGGCCGGCGCACCTTCGGCCATCGGGGGCTCGCCATCACCGGCGGACATGAACCGTCTAGCGGTCCGGAAATCATTGCCGCAAGCCATGACGAGTTATGTCGACACGTCCAACCCGCCGTGGGTGTAGTCCGCAAACGGCGTTGATCATCAAGCTCGTGCCGATGGTCGCCCACTTGCCCACTGGACCATACGGAGCCCGGTTGATCGGTTGGTCGTCCGGAACTGCCCGCCCTTGCTCAGCCCCGGAGGGGCCGCATGGGGTGTGCCGAGGGATGCATCCCCGGGCACGGAAACACCGACACCCGAGGGACGGACAGCCCTTCAGCCGGATTCGGTATTACGGGTGGGCTGCTTCGACCGTGGGTGGGCATCCTGCTCCATCCGTGTGGCAGGGATGATACGCGCTCGCGGTGGCTGCAGCCGCATTCCTCGCGCCCCCGCGCCCAGGAGATCACACCCAAAATCTCCGTAGAGCAGGTCGTCGACGTCGTCACGATCGACCCGCACGTTGCTGCACACTGCGGCCTCTAACCGGCTCTCCCCTCCTCCTCGCCGACCGCCACCGTCAGGGTCATCGTCGTCCGGCACTCAAAGGGATCGCTCAATTGCACGCCGATCCGGTAGGTACCGGGTCGCGGATAAGCGTGCGGGGCGCTGACCAGCGCCAGGTCTCGCTCTCGCCCGCTCCGCACGGTGTGCCAATCGGTCTGGAAGGCGCCGGCGTCCGAAGAGCGATCCTCGCCCACCCCGCCGGAGAAGTCGACGGCCCACTCCTCGATCCAGTCGGACCAGCGCCGCGTCAGGCGCTCCCGAACGATGCCACCGTCTCGCCCCTTCGCCAGACGAACCAGATGACCGTCCGCGACGGCGAGCACCCATCCTCCGGGCCGGAGCGCTACGCCGACGGCTTCGGCATCGCGACGGGTCTCGACCCAGGCCCCCCGCAGTTCCACGGTCACGGTCAGTCCCGTCACCCGCGCCACCGCCTCCACGCGCCGGTTCGCTGCCAGCAGGACGCCGAGCGGGTCGTCGTCGCCGGAACCGGGTTCCAACGGGCGCCCGTCCTCCTCCACCTCCAAGACCTCGAACGGCGCTGCTATCCGGCCGCCACGGGCCAGGTCCTCCCGTACGGCGAGCAGGCGCCTGCGGCCGGTCTGAATTGCGAGCGCCCCGGCGTCGGCGCCGAGCCAGCGGCGGCCGAGGCGTTCGGCGACCGCGAGGGTCGTGCCGGAGCCGCAGCAGAGGTCGGCGACCAGATCGCCGGGGTTGGTCGAGGCGAGGAGGATCCGTTCCAGCAGCGCCTCAGGTTTCTGGGTCGGGTACCCGGACCGCTCGCTCGCGGTCGGCCCGAGGGTCGGGATGTCCCAGACCGATTCCAGCGGCTTGCCACCCTGCAGATACCGCTTGCGTCCGTAGGAGAGCATGTAACGACCGTGCGCGTCTTCATGGCAGTACTTGGCCGCCATCGCCGGTGTCACCGGGCCGCGCAGGCGGTTGAACACGTAGCGGTCGGACTTGGCGTAGAAGAGGAGCGTGTCGTGCTTGCGGGCGAAGCTGCGCCGTCCGGCCGCGTTGCCGAGGCCATAACGCCAGACCAACTCGTTGACCAACCGATTTGGCCCGAAGATCTCGTCCAGCAGCAGCCGCATTCGGGCGCTCGTGCGCCAATCGCAGTGGACGTAGAGGCTGCCGTCCTCCGCCAGCAACGCGTGCGCTAAGCGAAGCAGTTCGCGCAGCATCGCCCAGTAGCCCTCGCCCGTGCCCCACGAGTCCCCAAACGCCGGCACCTCGACGACTGGCGGATTCGGTCCCTCCCCGACCGGTACCGCCATCGCGAAATCGCCGCCGGTGGCGAACGGGGGGTCCAGGTAGACCATCCTCACCCCTCCCACCGCCTCGATTTCACGCCGCAGCGGTCCCTTCAGCAGCGTGGTAAGAACCGCCCGGCCGTCGCCGCGGATCAGGCGGTTGGTCCAGCACGAATCGCCGCCTGGGCCGATCCCCTCTTCGCCCCTTGGGTAGGAACCCTGGAGCGTGATCGCCGGGAAGCGCTCTACCGGGCAGAGGGCCGGCATGCTGCCGGCGTCTGTCTTGCTTCCCCCTCCGGCAATCACCTGGGCGTCGGCGAAGAGCCGCTCGCGGTACGACAGCGGCAGGGGCTCGTCGCGGTCGATCAGGCCCTTCAGGTAGGTCTTCTCGGCCTCGGTCAGCTTTGGATCCAAGCGCTCGCCCCCGTCCACCCGCTGGCCAGCAGCACTACCCCCGCAGCGATGGGTAGCGCCGCCCGATGACGCCGATGAATGCGAGGGCCACGGAGCAGGCCACCACCATCGCCAGCGGCGCGCCGAACTGGTTCGCCAGCGC
>JALYMD010000628.1 GCA_030773875.1 Chloroflexota bacterium
GGCGAGATCGGCGGCTGGACCCGTATCTGCCGTGTAGACAAGGTCACGGCCGCCACCCGGGTGGACGATTCTGATGGCCCAGCAGGGCACGTAATGCACGGTGGGCGCGAAGGTAAGTCGCGCGTCCCCGATCGTGAGGGCGGCCGTGGGATCGTACTCAACGATATCGAAGACATCAGGAAAGAACGCTGCGGCCTTGCCTGGCTCCGCAAACGCTTCGGCGACCCGATCGAGGAACGCTTCACCTCCGGGCGGTAGGCGCAAAGGGATCAGCCCCGGAGGGCGGACGGGGTTGTAGGCAAGGGCGAACCGGAGCGCAATGAGATCGAGGACGTGATCGACGTGGAGGTGCGAGACAACCACGGCGTCCAGGGTTCCGAAGTCCGTGTGGCGACGCAGTTCGGTCAGCGTGCCTGGGCCGAGGTCGAGGACGAAGGTTGCTTCGTCCGTCACGATCAAGTAGCCGGAGCAACCTCGTCCCGTCCCCGCCCCTGCGGCGCTGCCGCCAAGTACTGTCAGTGTCGGCAAGGTGCACTCTCCGTCTGATCCAACTCATAGAGCAGGTCGAGGTGGGTCTGATCATTGATGCGATGGACCATGGTGTGATCTGCCGTAACGTGGAGATGGGTCAGGCTGCAGTTGCCCAGGTGGTATGCCTCCCAATCGTTGGGGGAAATGCCGTGGATCTGGGCAAGGTAGGACCCGATGACGCCCCCGTGCGCCACTACAATCACGGTGCGGGACGCGTTCTCCGCCAAAATGGCTTCAAACGCCGCCAGGACGCGCCGGTGGAACCCCGACCGCGACTCCCCCCCGGGCCAGGCCAAATCGTCGTCGGCGAAGTCACGCATGCGGCGGGCGATCTCCGGATGCTCTGCCTCAATACGTTCGACCGTCAGCCCCTCCAAGGCGCCGAAATCCATCTCCACCAATTCCGGCACGGGGATCGGCTCGATCCCGATTCGGGTGCCGATGAAGCGCGCTGTGGTGAGGGCACGGGTGAGCGGGCTGGAGAGGAGCGCGTCGACCGTGACATTGGCGGCGATGTGATCGGCGACGCATCGGGCTTGACGAAGCCCCAGCGCGTCCAAGGGCACGTCGGTTGAGCCGTGCAAGATGCCACGGACGTTGCTGTCTGTCTGGCCGTGCCGCACCAAGTAGAGCGTCGTTTCACGAGCCGTAGGGTGGCGGAGGTGGGGAAGTTGGGCTGGGGGTGGCGACATGGGCATAAAAGGCACAGCAGTCCGTGAGCGGGCACCGTTCGCAGAACGGGCGCCGGGCGGTGCACACGGCCCGGCCGTGGGCAATCATGTTGACGTGGAAAGCGTAAACCCGGTCACGGTCTGCGCCAAGGTCCGCTTCTAGCAGCGCGTGCGCCGCTTCCGCACCGACAGCGGACCCGATCAAACCCAGGCGCTTCGCCACCCGATGGACGTGGGTATCGACGGGGAGCGCCGGACGACCAAGACTGAACAGCAGGACGCACGCCGCCGTCTTCGGACCTACGCCGTTGAGTTGGAGCAGCCAGTCGCGAGCGGCGGCGAGCGGGAGGTCCACGAGGTGGTCGAGATCGAGGACGCCGCGCTCAGCCAAGATGTCTGTCAGGATCGCTTGGATTCTGGGTGCCTTCCGATCCGCCAAACCCCCAGTGCGGATGGCGTCGGCCACGGCGCTTGTGGGTGCGACACGCACCGCTTCCCAGGTGGGGAAACTGGCTGTTAGCGATTGGAACGCACGCTCTGTGTTGACGTCGGAGGTGTGCTGAGAGAGGACCGTCATCACCAACTCGTCGAGCGGCGGCAGGTGAGGTCGCCATCTCCGCGGTCCGTAGACCTGGTCCAAGCGGTGAGCAATGACGTTGATGTGGGCCTCGGCATCGGGACGGTGGCACGGCGAGTCGTGGTGCATGGCTCGGATTGTACGGTGACAACGGCCGCTGAGACGACGCCAATCTCAGCGGCCGTTGTCCGACTTACCCAACTTATGGGTAGATCAACGTGCCGTAGTGCTGGTTCAATCCTCCGATGTCGGGAAACTCGACGCCGGAGATGGCATTGATGCCCGTGAACGGGACGGCAATCCGGCTCCAGTTGCCACCGTCAGCGGTCTGCCAGACCGTGAGATGGATGTGTGGGCCACCGACAAAACCCTGGCCGCCAGGACCCGAGATGTAGCCCATGTACTGCCCTTGAGCTACGGACTGACCAGCAGCCAATCCACTGGCGAGGGTGACGTGAAAGAAGGCGACCGCGTAGCCGTTGCCGATGTCGATTGACATTCCGCCAGTACTGGGATCGATCCAACGAATCGTGCCAGAGACTGGAGAAAGGACGGACTGACCCGCCGTACCACCATCCGCACGGGCGAGATCGAGCGAGTAGTAGTACTGCCAACCGCCCCCGCCGTTGTAGTGGCTGAAGCCGTTGTAGCCCTGCGTCACCCTCCAGGTGCCGCCCGCGAACGGCCACGCGATACCCGAACTCCCACCGCCGGGATTCCCGCCGGGATCGCCACCAAACACGAGGTACGCACCCGCCACCCAGCCGGCTTGACCACCAAAGGTGATTGGATAGAACCCGCCTTGGGGATCACCGGTCGTGTTCACACTCGCTCCGGCGGGTATGACGGCAAGGACCGGGTATCCGGTTCCTGGACCCCCACGAAGATTCAGCGCCGTTGTGGTCGTCGCCGGACCTTCTCCGGCGTCAGGGTCGGTGCTAGGCGGTTCGTTGTTGCCGGTGTCCAGGAAGGCCGCATATGCCCAGCCACCGATCCCGTTGAAGGAGACCGACAGGAAGCCGTCGGCGCTGTCACCGGTGAGGGTGACGAAGCTTCCCGCCGGCATGACGGCCAAAACAGCATTCGAGGTGCTTGGTCCCGAACGTAGGTTGAGGTCACTGATGACGCGAACATTGCCGGCTTCACTTCCTGGAGCGGGGGCCGGATCGGTGTCACCAGTATCCAGGTAGGCAGCGTAGGCCCATCCGGCCACGTCATCATAAGAGACGGAAACAAAGCCCTTAGCGCTGTTCCCCGTGAGTGTTACGGACGCGCCCGCGGGCAGGACCCGGATGATTGCGTCCGTAGTGCTGGGACCCGACCGGAGGTTGAGGGCGGTAGTCGTCGTCGCTGTACCGGTGCTGCCTCCCGGGTCGGGGTCGGGGTCGGGCGCAGCATCACCCGTGTCGAGGAAGGCGGCGTAGGCCCAGCCAGCCGTACGGTTGTAGACCACGGCGAGGAAGCCGTTGGCGGTGTCGCCCGTGAGAGAGACGGTGCTTCCGGCGGGGATGACCAAGAGAACGCGGTCGCTGGTGCTTGCACCTGCCCGGAGATTGAGCGCCGAGGTGGTGGTCGCTGTGTCGACGGAGGAGGGCACCACCGTCGAGGTCGCACTGTTGACCTCGGCCGTGTCGCTCGGTGACGAAGTAACCTCCTGCTCGTTGCCGGCTGCCGTTGACCCATGGGCGAGGAAGTCCGAGACGATGTAACCCCTGGTGCCACCGGCGTCGACGCCGTACCAGAGAGACCCATCTTCCGCTTCGATCGGACCCTCGAGCACGGCAACGGCCGTGCCCTCCCGCACCGGGGTGATGATCGCGGCATTGAAGCCGGGACTGGATCTCAGGCGAACGTCATCGCCGTCGGCGTAGGCAACGACCGCGGTGCCGCCGGTCTCCAAATCCGTGTCTGCGAGCGTCGTGGCCGGTACGTGGAGCGAAGCGAGGCAGAGGAGTCCCACTGATGCCATGATGAGCCAACGCGTGGGGCGTTGGGCGGTGATGAACACAGCCTTCCCTCCTGTTCCCATGTGGCCGAGCAGCCCCTCAGCCGTCCTGCGGGTGCCGGGTCGCGGAACCCTCGCTCACCTCCCTTCGGGATGGGCCACGCAAGAGGATCCATCCTCCCTCTTGCGTGAGTTGGTCATTCACTCATGTGTTGGTTGAGTTCGCCCTTTTTGGATTTTGCCATGCTGGCGATTTTGCGCAAGAGCCTCAAAGGGGCGCGTGTGAGGCGGCCAATCCGCTCGGTGCATCGCCGTGGACACCGGTCACGTGATGGCCTGGAAGGAAGACCGTATGTCGCCTGATCGGCGCCGGGAATGGCGCAGCGGTCGTTCCCACCGCCACTAGGGCAATCGCATTTGGAGTCGGGTCGGCGCCTGGAGCCATGTTGACGGCGTGGACGAGGGTCGTCGCAGTGACGTCAGTCGGTGTCGACACCTAGCGTTGCCCAGATTTCCCTCCCTGCTTTCGTCGTCGATGATTCGGGCCGGACCTCCCACCACCAAGCCCAAGCCCACCGGCAGCCGCGCGAAGGTCAAATGCCATTGTCCTGCTCACTGCCACGTTTGGATTGACCCCCACCCACCGCACGGCCTATACTTCTGTGGCCGAAGAAACAGACGAGGGAATGGGTGTTCTTGCCGCAGCCACTGATTCAGACGAGTGTGAGCGCGCCTCCTGGTCCGCCCCGGGCCACGGGGCCTTTTTTTTATGCTGCCCGTACTCGGGAGGAGATGGCATGAGCCCTCGCAGCATCCTGGTGCGAGGCGGCCATGTCGTCGATCCCGCGAACGGGCTTGATGACCTTGCCGATGTGCTCGTGCGGGACGGAATCGTCGCGGAGGTCGGTCCGGCACTCTCGGCCCCGGTTGGGGTCGATGTCTTCGACGCTACCGGACTCGTGGTTGCGCCGGGCCTGATCGATGTCCACGTCCACCTGCGGGAGCCGGGTTTCGAAGCCAAGGAGACGATCGCGACAGGGACGGCGGCGGCGGCGGCGGGTGGGTTCACCACCATCTGCTGCATGCCCAACACCCGGCCTGTGCTCGACAGCGTCGAGGTTCTGGAGGACCTGAAGGCGAGGGTGGAGCGGGACGGGCGGGTCCGGGTGCATCCCATCGCCGCTATCACCAAGGGCCGCGAGGGGCGGGAGGCGGTTGAATTCGCGGCGCTGGCGGCGGCCGGGGCGGTGGGATTCTCCGACGACGGCGACACGACGGCCGACAGCGCGATCGTGCGCGGGGCGCTGGAGGCGAGCCGGGGCCTGAACCGTCCCGTGATGGTCCACTGCGAGGACAAGGCCCTGGCGGCCGGCGCAATGCACGAGGGGGATGTCTCCGAGCGTCTCGGTATCCCCGGGATTCCGGCCGAGGCGGAGGAGATCATCATCGCCCGGGATCTGATGCTGGCGCGGCTGACCGGCGGCTGGCTCCACGTCTGCCATGTCAGCACCGGGCGCGGGATCGACCTCGTGCGGCGGGCCAAAGCCGAGGGCGTGCGGGTGACCGCGGAGGTGATGCCCCACCACCTGGCGATGAGTGACGGCTGGGTGGCGGGCGAGCGCACGCTCCTCAACGTCGACGAGCCAGCGGGCACTCCTGCGCCCGCGGCGGATCCCGATACGAAGGTCAATCCGCCGTTGCGGACGCCGGAGGACACCGGGTGGCTCTTAACGGCGCTGCAGGAAGGGATCTTCGACGTCGTCGCGACCGACCACGCGCCGCACGCGGCGGCCGAGAAGCAGGGCAGCCCGTACGATCGGGCGGCGTTTGGGCTGAGCGGGCTCGAATTTGCCCTTCCGTTGATGCTCGCGCTCGTCCGCGCCGGACACCTCTCCCTGACGGATGTGGTGCGGCGCCTCAGCCTGGAGCCGGCCCGGTTGCTCCAGGTTCCGCTCGGCGATCTCGCGCCCGGCAGGACCGCGGACCTTGTAGCGTTCGACCCGGAGGAGCGGTGGGTGGTGACCCCGGAGCGGTTGCAGACCAAGAGCGCCAACACCCCGCTGCTGGGCATGGAGTTGCGCGGCCGGGCGAAGCTGACCCTTGTCGGGGGAGAGGAGCGCCACCGTGACTGACACGGTGCTGGACGAAACGACCCGGGAAGCGAACCGTCCCGCTCCGGCGGCTGCCGGCAGATATCGTCCCCCGAGCGATGCCGCGCTAGCTCTGGCCGACGGTCGGGTCTTCCGCGGCCGGGCGTTCGGCGCTCCGGGCACGGCGTCCGGCGAGGCGGTCTTCACGACGACCATGACCGGCTACCAGGAGGTCTGCACCGATCCCTCGTTCCGGGGCCAGATCGTCTGCATGACCTACCCCTTGATTGGCAACTACGGCGTCAACGCGGAGGACGACGAGTCGCGCCGGCCCTGGATCGCCGGGTTGGTGGTGCGGGAGCACAGCAGCCAGCCGAGCAACTGGCGCTCCGCCGGGACGCTGGATGCCTACCTCAAGCGGAACGGCATTCCCGCCATCTCCGGGGTGGATACCCGCGCCCTCACCCGCCACATCCGCGAGGTGGGAGATGCGCGGGCGGTCCTCGTTCACGACGCCGTTTCCCTGCGGGACGAGGAGTTGATCGAGCGCGCTCGCCAGGCGCCGATCCCCGGCGAGCAGGACGTCGTCGGTGAGGTGCTGGCGGCGGACGTCGAGACGCTAGGCCCGGCAGCTGGCCCCCACGTTGTAGTGGTGGACTGCGGCGTGAAGCGCAATATCGTCCGCTCCCTGCTTAGCCGCGGCGCTCGGGTCACCATCGTTCCCTACGGGACCCCCTACGCCGAGATCGCGGCCCTGCGCCCGGACGGTGTCGTGGTCTCTCCCGGACCCGGTGATCCGGCGAACCTGAATGCTGGCCTGGATGTCGTCCGCTCGGTGCTTGCCACTCAAACCCCTTACTTCGGCATCTGCCTCGGGCACCAGCTGCTGGCCCGGGCGATCGGCGCCGAGACGAGTAAGCTCAAATTCGGTCACCGCGGTGGGAATCATCCGGTCCGTGATCGGCGGAACGGGCGGGTGACGATCACGGCCCAGAATCACAGCTACCGCGTCGACCCCGAGACCGTGCCCACGGACCAGGACTGGGAGATCGCCCTCGTCAACCTCAACGATGGCTCGGTGGAGGGGCTGACCCACCACCGCCTGCCCGTGCTCTCGGTCCAGTTTCACCCGGAGGCGTCGCCCGGACCGATGGACAACGGCGTTCTCTTCGACGAGTTCCTCGGGATGATCTCGCGCAGTCAGGCCGAGCGGGCGGGAGCGGCGTAGGTGGTGACTCCGGCAACAACCCCCCAGGCCCCCGTTCGCAGCGTGCTCGTGCTCGGCTCCGGCCCGATCGTGATCGGCCAGGCGGCAGAGTTCGACTACGCCGGTACCCAGGCCTGCCGCGCCCTCCGGGAAGAGGGGATCCGCACCATCCTCGTCAACTCCAACCCCGCCACGATCATGACGGACGAGGACATCGCGGATGCCGTCTACATCGAGCCGCTGACGCCGGACGTGATCCGGCGGGTGATTCAGCGCGAGCGGCCGGACGGCCTGCTGCCGACCCTTGGCGGACAGACCGGCCTCAACCTCGCTGTTCAGGTGGCTCGGCTCGGCATCCTGGATCGGTACGGGGTGCGGCTCCTCGGGACCCCGCTTGAGGCTATCGAGCGGGCGGAAGACCGGGCGCTGTTCAAGGAGTTGTTGGACAAGCTGGGAGAGCCCACCGTCGCCAGCACCATCGTCACCACCCTGGAGGAGGCGCGGGCGTTTGTCAAAGAGGTGCCGCTGCCGCTGGTGATTCGGCCGGCGTTCACCCTCGGCGGCACCGGGGGCGGGGTGGCGCACACGCCGGAGGAGCTGGACCGGATCGTGACCGGCGGCATCTCTGCCAGCCCGATCGGCCAGGTCCTGCTGGAGCGGTCGCTGCTGGGCTGGAAAGAGATCGAGTACGAGGTGATGCGCGACGCCGCGGACACCTGCATCACGATCTGCAACATGGAGAACCTGGACCCGATGGGGGTCCACACGGGGGACAGCATCGTCGTGGCCCCGTCGCAGACGCTCTCCGATCGCGAGTACCAGATGCTGCGCTCCTCGGCGCTGCGCATCATCCGAGCGCTGGGCATCGAGGGCGGCTGCAACGTCCAGTACGCGTTGGACCCGCATTCGATGGCCTACTCCGTGATCGAGGTCAATCCGCGGGTGAGCCGTTCTTCGGCGCTCGCCTCCAAGGCCACCGGCTACCCGATCGCGCGCATGTCCGCCAAGATCGCGATTGGGCGCCGGCTCGACGAGCTGACCAACGCGGTGACTGGGGAGACGACGGCGGCGTTCGAGCCCGCGCTCGACTACGCGGTGGTCAAGATTCCCCGCTGGCCGTTCGACAAGTTCGCCCGGGCCGAGCGCACCATCGGCACCCAGATGAAGGCCACCGGCGAGGTGATGGCGATCGATCGCTCCTTTGAGGGCGCGCTCCAGAAGGCCGTGCGCTCCCTGGAGACGAACGCCAAGGACCTCGGGTGGGAAGACCCCTCCTGGACCGACGCGGTGATCGAGGACCTGATCGCGCGCCCGAACGACCTTCGCCTTTGGGCC
>JALYMD010000629.1 GCA_030773875.1 Chloroflexota bacterium
GCCGAGCGCACGCCATCGACGAGCGGCGAGGAGCTGCACCCCATGCATGCGCAAAGCGCTGCGGTCGTGGAGATCATCCACCAACCGCTCAACCCCGTTCCATGGACTCACGCGTCGCTCTGCTCCAACAGCCCTTGAGCAAGGAGTCGCTCCGTCAGGGTCGCCACGTCAGTCTGGGCTTCCTCGGGCAACACGTCGAACCGTGATACCAGCTCGGCCGCCGCACTCTCCAGCGAGCCACCGCCCGCGAGGATTGACCAAACCGCCGACGCGGTGATGTTGAGGCCCAGATAGGCTTCGGTCCGTGCGTCAAGGAGCACGATCTCGTCGTGGACTGCCTCGGCGTGGACGTGGGAGGGAACCCGATAGATCACGTGTCCGCCTCGACCACAAGTCGCTCCAGAAGGATGGCAGTCAGGGAGCGCGGCGCGGCCCCATAGATGGGCACGCGGCCGGCAAGGCCCGCCGCTAGTCGAAGATGCCGCTGCCGTTGGTCAGGATGGATCGGCAGCGGATTGTACACCTGCCCAAGGAGCGCGGTCACCGCCGGAAGGCCCGAGAGCCGGACGCACGAGCTGTATTCCTCCGCAAGCACGACCATGGCGGCCATCGGAGTGGGGGCGGGACTGACCGGAACCGCGACCCGACGTTTGCCGTCAGTGTCGATCTCGCCCGGCCGCTCACCCCCTGGATCGGGCGCAAGCCGGAGGAACGGTGGGCCTGGGAGCACCTGACCGGTCTCGTCGAAGGCGAGGAGGTCATCGGTGACGAGCCGCCAGCCCCGATCAAGGAGGAGGCGGCCCGCCGTGCTCTTGCCAAATCCCGATGAGCCGAGGATTGCGATGGCCCGGCCATTCTGCTCGGCTGCGCACGCGTGGAGCGCCTCCCGGCCGCGCAGACCCAGCATCACGGACCACACCGCAGGGACCAGCAGATCTGCCGCGGCCTCCTGATTCACGGCTTCGACCACGACCCGATCCGGTGTCACCCGGAAGCGAGCTTCGGGCCACGCCAGGATGACCGCGGCACCGTCCCGGAGGCACGCGAAGGCGAAGGGCGGATCGTCGCGCCAAACGAGATCTCCAGTCGCGGCGACCGGCCCCGAGACGACATCCACCACCGCCGGGCCATCTGCAGCCAGCAGGGGCAGGGGCAGGTCAGACGCGACGGTGAGGCCGAACAGGTGGTAGAGAGGCCGGAAGCCCTCGAACGCTCTACCGCTGCTTGAGTTGGCCCTTGTGCTTGCCCCTGCCACCTGCGCCTGACCTCCCTAGGCCGAGCCCAGGCTTGCTCACGTTCAGCGCGATAATCGCGGGAGCGACGTAGCTCATTTTACCTAACGCGGTGCGGCGGCTCATCTGGACGGGGGAGGGTCCGGCAACGTCGTCGGAGCGAGTTTCAGAGTCCCTGGGTCCCGGCGTGCTCATGAATGCCCCTTCTAGTACCTTTGGCTAGCCCCCCAGTAGGGGTACTCATCATCAAGGGTCACGCGTTTCTTGTCAAGTAGGTATCCTATAAAGTCGGCAGATGATGACGAACTGTTCAGACCTGCGTGAAGATTGTGCACGAAAGGTGTCTCCCGGTGGGTTGCGCAGGCCGGGGTACGGGCAGCGCGGCCTGCGGTGGACACACTTCCAGTGACGGCGACGTTGGCCGATCCGTCGTCCGATCGCCGCGTCCATGGGCCGGCCACCAGTCGCGGTGACGGCAAGGGCCACGAAAGGGCTGGGTTCAGATCCTCCACGTCTTTGTTTCGTAGGAGCCCTCGGCGCTCCCTCACGCCGTCACTCCCTCTGTTGCGCACGGTCGGCACGAAATGTGCAACAAGAGCTGCGTCGACGCGATCGTGTCGTCGGCACGTTATCCGCACATGCGGAGGGGGGACTATGGGATCATTACGACGTTTGCTGGTGGCAGTAGGCACCATGGCAGCGGCGCTTGCGCTCCTATTGACGGGGGCGGTACGTGGCTTGGCTCAGGACCAGGCCACCCCAGCGCCAATGGTTATTCCGGTGACGCCGCACCCAGCTGCCATCCACCAAGGCACATGCACCCAGCCGGTCGCGGAGCCGGCCTATGACTTCGGCAACGTGGGGCCGCCGACCAATGAAGGTGGTCAGCCTTTTGGCCCACAGGACATCAAGGGACAGATCACCGGTCCGGCGCTCCTGACGGCCACCGCGCAGATGGCGTTCAACCTTAATGACTTTCTCGGCGCCGGCCAGCCGACCGTGATCCTGATCCACGAGAGCTCGCAGAACTACAACAACATCCTCGCCTGCGGTGAGATCGGCGGCCCGCTCATTGATGGCACCCTGCACGTTGGCATCCGGCCGCTCAACAACTCCGGCTTCGCTGGAATCGCGGAGCTGGACTCGGACGGCGACAACACCAACGGGACAATCTGGATGATGACCGAGGTGCAGTCGCTCTCTGGTGGACAGCAGGCCACCCCGGCTCCTCAAGGGAGCCCGACTCCGGGTGCGACATTCGCGCCGACCGCGACCCAGACGCCGGGTGCACCGGCTGCGGCGGCTCCCGTCGGGTCGCCCACCGCGGTGCTCGCCCCGGCCACGACCCCGACCCCGGGCGGCTGATCCCTCGACTCCTTCGGGGCAGTCACCACGGTGATGGCCCCGAAGTTCCGGGTTTGACCTAGAAATTGGCACAGATCGGGTGGGGCAGGTTCGGACAGGAGCACTCCTGTCTGGGTCTGCCCCACTCTCGTTTTGTCCGTCCTCTCGACGTTCGCCCCGAGAGGCTTTCTGGGTATACCCCGGTCTTGTGGCACCTTCCCTACGATGCGGGGACGGCCGCGTCGTCCCGGCGGCGCACCGTCAGCATCGTGCCACCCCGAAGAGTGTTGGAGACGATGCAACCTCGCTCAGCGACGGTCAGGAGTGTGTCCAGGTCTTCCGGACTGGCGTCCGCCTCCATCGCCACCTCGACCAGCACCTCCGCGAAGCGCGGCGGGTGGTCTGCAGGTATCCCTCGCACGGTCACATCGACCTGATGAAGGCGAATTCCACGCGCCTGAGCTGCCGCAACCAGATTGCTGAGTGGGCAGCCTCCCTCGCTTGCCAGCAGCAGCTCCCCACCGAGGAAACCGAGATCCCCTCCGCCCTTGTCTGTCGGCCGGTCGATCACCACCCCATGGGATCGAGCCGTAGCAAGGGATGTCGAACCTTCTACGAGCCGCACGCGAACCGCAAGGTCTGCCATCGCTAGGGTGCTCCTTTCTCGTGGCCGGATGAGGAACGAGAGCCGATCCACCGTTACCCCGGATATCCTGCGGTTAGTGTGAAACGTCCCTCGCCAGCGCTTCCAACTGGGAGCTGAACACCTCGCGTGCTTGGACCAGTCTCGCTCCGTGGTCTCATCGATTCGAGGGACTGCCTCACAGCGGAGGGTGAAGCTCACCACCACTTCCTCAGATCGTCGGTGCCCAGATGACTCCCTCACCCCGCAGTTGTTCCTGCTGCCCGGTCCTGCCAACCGCCTGGCACTGCCCTTCCCGATAGAGGACCGCGACGGCCAGGGCGATCAATGCATCGGACCCATCGGGGTCGAACGAGCCGCGTCCCGCGGTGTTGTACGTCTCGCAGAACGACCGGATAGCTGGAGCGACGTCGAAGCGGACGCCCTGGACTGCACAGTGATCTAGGATCGCGTCGATGGCGCGTGCTGGATCACGCTTGTAGTCGGGTCGGCCCAGATTGCGCATCGCCACGCCAGGATAGACCTCGATCACCTCCGGGGGTAGGCCGGGATCCTGAAACGGAATGATCCGGTAAGCGTCATCAGTGGCCAATGCCGCCAACAGGGCGTTGCCGAGGAGAGTCATGTTGAAGAGAACTTGGAATCGATCCTTGAGTGGCGGTTGCGCCCGGGCAGGAACATCGGTGGCACGTTTGAGCCAGTAGGCCTTGTTCCGCCACCCGGCGAACGGGCTGAGGTCGATCGGGCACCCGAGCGGCAGCGCCGTGGCCACGAATTGGTTGAAAGAGGCCCATGCTTCGAAAGGTTGGTCGAGACCTACAGCCGCGGTAAAGCCAGGGTCGTCAAGTAGCCGCTGCGGGATGGAGAACGGAAAGTCGAAGGCCACGACGCGCGCGAGATGACCTCCACGGAGTGCGCGCGCCAACTCCTCGCCGGTCCAACCCGGGAGGTCACTGCCCTGCGTCAGGCGATCGTTGAATCCATCCGGCATGACGTGGTAAACGCTTGGGGCAATCCGTGCCGCTCCGATCGCGATGATCTTGCGCCGCTGGTCGACCGCCCGCCGGGGTCCTGCAAAGTCGACGCCGACGATCAACTCGTTGGCATCCACCGGCACTCCCATCTCCAACGTATGCCAATTGCCCAATGAATGGAGCAAGGACAACGCGTTGACCCGGATTCGACGAGAACATGGGGCCCAGCGGATGGCGGAGCAGAAGACAGGGTTTCAAGTGAGCGGCGCGACCATACGCGAGAGACGAGTGAACGTGCTGCTCGCAACCTGTACGGCCCTTTAGCGCTTGAGTTGATCGCTTCCCTCGCGCCATCATTCACAGATGGCTGATGGACCGCTTGACCGCTATCGGGAGGCTTTTGCAAGGCTGCGGACCGACAAGAGCGTGTCGCGTTGGCCTGCCGCAACCCGTCATCGCGCTCCTCACAAGCCCTTGCTGCTCTTGACGGTTGCTGATCTTGTGGCTCAGCAATACCTTCGAGACGCCTTTGTTCCGTTCGAGGATCGGTTACTAGAAGACTTTGACCGTTATTGGATGTCCGTCCTGCCAGATCGCCGAACGAGCGAGCCAGCGTTGCCATTCTTTCACCTTAGGAGCGATGGCTTTTGGTTTCTTGTGCCTCGGCCAGGGATGGATCAGGTGGTAGCGGCAGCCGGGCAAATTCGGTCCTCAGGACGGCTGCGCGACCTGATTCTTGGCGCTCGTCTCGACACGAATCTCTTTCACTTGCTCGTGAACAAGGACACCCAGAATTCTCTGCGCCAGGTTTTGATCGAGACGTACTTCGATCCTGCTCTCTGGCCGGCGCTGCTCGATGTGGCCCAGGTCGCGATGCAGTCCGCGGACTATGAAACGCGGCTGCAGCGTTTTGTACGAGAGCCATTTGCTCTACAAGAGGCTCCGGAGACCGGTGTCGAGTACCGAGCAGAGGCCCGCTCCGCAGCGTTCCGGAGGACTGTAGTCACCGGCTATGATGCCACGTGCGCGATGTGCGGCGTGCGTCTGAAAACTCCCGAGGGACGGACTGCCGTTGCCGCGGCCCACATCGTTCCTTGGACCGTGAGTCACAACGACGATCCCTGTAACGGTGTCGCTCTCTGCGGTCTGCATCATTGGACGTTTGATCAAGGACTCTCAGCTATCACGAGCGATCTGCGCGGCAGAGTTTCGACCCTGGTCAGTGACGATGAAGGAACACAACTCCTTCGTTCGCTGTCTGGCCGAGGTATCAACCGTCCCACTGAGGCGATATTGCAGCCGGCCCCTGAAGCCTTGGCCTGGCATCTCGAACACGTTTTCCGTCGTTAGGTCCTCCCGTGCCTCAGGCGCCTCGCAAATCGGCTCTCGGCGAAGCCTCGGCACTACCTTGAGTACGCCGCCGTTACCCCGCCGTCGACGTTGAGCATGTTGCCGGTGGACTTGGCGGAGCGGGTGGGCGAGGCGAAGAAGAGCACCGCTTCGGCGATGTCCTCCGGGTAGATGTTGACCTTCAGGACGGTGCGCTGGCGGTAGTGCTCGTCCAACGCCTCGGGGGCGATGCCGTAGGCGGCTGCCCGCTCCCGCCGCCAGGAGGAGTCCCAGATCTTGCTGCCCTGCAGCACCGCGTCCGGGTTGACGCTGTTGACCCGGATGCCGTGGGCGCCCCCTTCCTCCGCCAGGCACCGCGCCAGGTGCAGCTCGGCCGCCTTTGCGGCGGAGTAGGCCGCGGCGTTCTTGCCGGCGACCACCGCGTTCTTGGAGACGACGAAGATCAGGCTGCCGCCGATCCCCTGCGCCTTGAGGGTGCGGAACGCCTCCCGCGCGACCAGGAAGTAGCCGCGGGCGAGCACCGCGTGGTTGATGTCCCACAGCTCGGCGCTGGTCTCCTCGATCGGGGCGCTGGAGGCGAGGCCCGCGTTGGAGACCACCACATCCACGCCGCCGAAGGCCAGGGTCGCCGCCCGGTACGCCGCCGCCACTGCCGCTTCGTCGGTGACGTCCGCCCGAACGGCAAGCCCCGGGGCGGGAAGCTCGCCGACGGTCGCCTCCGCCCCCGGAGCGTCCAGATCCGCGACGACGATGCACGCGCCCTGCGCAGCGAGCGCCTGGGCAACTGCCCGGCCGATCCCGCCGGCGCCCCCGGTGACAAAGGCGACCCGCCCCGCCAGATCCTTCGGGGGCGGCGCGAGGGAGAGCTTGTACAGCTCCAGCGGCCAGTACTCGACGGCGTAGGACTCCGCCTCCGTCAGGGAGACGTACTCATCCAGGGCCGAGGCGCCGCGCATGACCGCGATCGCGCGGTGGTAGAGGTCCCGCGACAGATTCGCCGCCTGCCGGTTGCGGCCGATCCCGATGAGCCCGACGCCCTGGATCAGGACGACGCAGGGGTTGGGGTCGCCCATGCTCGGGTCCGTCACGTCCTCCGCGCTGTTGCGCTCGAAGTAGGCGACGTACTCCTCCCGGTAGCGGGTTACCCCCGCCACGAGCTTCTCGCGCAGCGCGGCGGCATCCTCCCGCGCCGGGTCGAAGTCGACCCAGAGCGGCCGCATCTTGGTGTGGACCAGGTGGTCGGGGCAGGCGGCGCCCACCTGCGACAGCCCCCCGGACGCCGCCCCGCAGACGAACCGCATCACCCCGTCGGAGGTGTCCACGGTCAGGATCTTGGCCGTCTCCCTGGACACCGCCCCCCGCAGCGCGGGCAGGACGGCCGCCAGCACGTCTTCCCGTGTCTCGCTCGGGAGCGGCGTGATCGCGTCGCCGCCGAAGGTGGGTGCCGCCCCGGCCCGCTCGGCGACAAAGGCGGCGGCCCGGTTGATCGCCTCGGTGGTGCTCCGGTAGCAGCCCTCCGGCGTCTCGCCCCAGGTGACCAGGCCGTGCTTGGCGAGCAGCACCAGCGTCGCCTTCGGGTTGTTCCGCACCGCCTCCCCGACCTGCTTAGAGAGGGTGAAGCCGGGCCGGATGTAGGGGATCCAGACCGCGTCGGCGCCGAAACAGGCGCGGGCGAGCGCCTCGCCGTTCGCGGCGCAGCAGATCATGTTGATCGCGTCCGGGTGGGTGTGGTCGACATAAGGAAACGGCACGAAGGCGTGGAGCAGGGTCTCGATGGAGGAGCGGGGCATGCCCGGCTCCAGTTGGCAGCGGGAGATGTAGGCGACCATCTCCTCGTCCGGCATCGCCTCCCGTGTCATCAGCGGCAGGATCTCGCCCTGGCGCAGCCCGGTGAAGCCGCGGCCGGTGATGGTGGCGAGGTCCGAGCCGGAGCCCTTGACCCAGAGTACCTCGATCTCGCGGCCCGTGTGATCCCGCTCCAACGTCTTGGTGGAGGTGTTGCCGCCGCCGAAGTTGGCGACCGAGCGGTCCGCTCCGAGCAGGTTGGAACGGTAGGCGAGGGCCTCCAGCGGCGAGAGACCATCCACCCGGGTGGGATCCCAGCGATCCTCGACGAACGGGGCAAGGGTGATCTGCGTGGTTGCCATCGTCGCGTATCGTGCCTTTCTCGTTGCAGAAGCCGGCCCCGCCTCGGTCGGCGGACGGCGTCAAAGGTGGAGAGCCATGAAGCTCCCTGGCCTGTTCGGCGGGTCATCCTGCCTTCATGAGCTCTCGGGGCCGCAGCTCGGCGTCGACCTCCGTGCCGATGCGGACGACGATCCCGGGCAGGGCCGCCATATCCGCCTCAGTGGTCCGGAAGTTGACCACGCAGGCGCGTAGCAGGAACGTCCCATCGATCACTGCATTGGAGATATAGGCCTCGCCACTCGCCTGCAACCGCGTCAGCAGCTCAGTGTTGAGCCGGTTCAAGTACTCGTCGACGGCCGCGTTGCCTGGCTCCAGGTCGGGCGGGACAAAACGGAAGGTGGTGATGCTCAAATCCTGGATGCGGGGCTCAAGGCCCGGACAGGCGGCGACGTGCCGGTGCAGCGACCGGGCGAGCGCGATATCCTCCGCGATCATGCTGGCGTACCCCTCACGCCCGGCTTGCCGCAGGGCCAGCCAGACCTTCAGAGCACGGAACCCGCGGGAGTTTTGCGGTCCGTACTCGTAGAGATTGACCGGCGCCTCGTCGGAGGTGTCGAGGTGGTAGTACGGCGGATGGTAGCTGAACGTGTCGAGCAGCGCCCGCGGGTCGCGCACGAGTGTGCAGCCCGCTTCAAGCGGGGCGTAGAGCCACTTGTGGGGGTCAACGGCCACCGAGTCGGCCTCGCGCAACCCCAGGAGGTCCGGCGGGGCGTCCGGCAGGGCCGCGGCGAACCCGCCGTAGGCGCCGTCTACATGGAACCACAGACCGTGCTCCCGGGAGATCGCGGCCATCTCCGGGAGGGGGTCGATCGCGCCGGTGCTGACGGAGCCGGCTGTCCCGATCACCAGGAATGGCTGGTCACCCGCATCCTGGTCTGCGCGGATAGCATCCCGTAGCACATCAGGGTCCATCCGAAGGCGGTCGTCCGTGGGAATCCACCGAATCGCCTCCGTTCCCAAGCCGAAGAGGTCGGCCGCCTTCTGCAGCCAGGTGTGGGTCTCACCGGAGGCGTAAGCTCGGAGCGGCCCGCCCGGGTTGGCCGCCATCCCGGCCCTGCGGACATCCCAACCCGCCTTTGCTTTCCGAGCGGCCAGAAAGCTGACAAAGTTGGCCATGTTGCCGCCGCTGACCAGAATCCCCCCGCATGAGGTCGGGTATCCCATCAGCTCCGCGATCCAGCGCACCGTTTGGATCTCAATCTCGGTCGCCATCGGCGCGATCGTCCACGCGCCGACGTTCTGGTTCACCGCCGCCGCGAGCAGGTCCCCAAGGACTCCGATCGGCGCCGGCGAGGAGGTGATGTAGCCCGCGAAGCGGGGGTGGCCGTTGAACAGGGAGTGGTCGAACAGGAGCGAGGCGGCTTCCTCAAGCAGCAAACCGGGATCGCCGCCGTGTGCCGGCAGCCCGTCACCACCGAGGGGCGGCCCGGACGGCGGCGGGGGAATCCGCCGGGGTAACCGGCCGCTCAGGCAAACCTGCCAGGAACTCGGCAATCCGATCGACTAGGTGGTGGCCGAGAGCGCGGAACTCGTCTGGGTGCATTGCAAGGGGCGCAAAGCGCTCCCCCGGATCGTTCTCACGGGGCGCCATCATCATCGGCCACTCGCCTCCGGAGTTCACACGCCCAGACATGGTCGCTGCCTCAGCATGAACGCCAGTATAGGGTCCGGAATCGCGAACCGAAACGGGGTGCGCCGCCCGACCGCCGGACTGTCCGCCCGCCTGGGGCGCTCTTCCCGCTCACTCCCGTCAATCCGGGCCACACCTCCGTGACCGGCAGCACCCAACCCAGAGTGGCGGCACCCCGCGCACCCTCCGCCCGGAGTCACCGGCTGAAACGGCTCCCACGCGGGGATGGCGACGCTCCCCAGGGTTGGCAGCAACCTCTGGGCCACTCCCCGACTCCCTGACTCCTCGACCCCGTCACGTCCAGCTTGCCTGCCTGCCGCCGACGCGCTCTGCGGCCACCCGCTCCCAGTAGCCGCTGGCACGGAAGGCGGCGATGGGGTCGGCGGCAGCGCCGAGGTCGGTCCGCACCTTGGCGCAGAGGGGGCGGATGTCCGTCGCGTAGGCGGCGAGCAGGACGCGGTGGGCGCCGAGCACATCTCCTGCCTGCCGTGCCTCGGCCAGCGCGGCGCGATCGACGAGCAGGGCCTTGGCGTACGCCTCCTGGAGGTTGAGGACGCTGAGCAGCATCGCCTCGATCTTGGCCTCGATGTTGTGTGACTGGTCGATCATGTACGCGATCGGCATCCGCTGCCGCGCCGCAGCTTCCCCGGTCAACTCGACGTAGATCAGGAATAGCTCGAACGGGTTGACCGAGCCGACGATCAGGTCGTCGTCGCCGTACTTGCGGTTGTTGAAATGGAAGCCGCCGAGGCGCGCCTCGTCCAGCAACAGCGCTACGATCTGCTCCACGTTCGTGCCCTGTGGGTGGTGCCCGAGATCGACCAGGACGTGCGCCCGGTCGCCGAGCTTTTGGCACATCGCCAGCGCGGTGCCCCAGTCCGCCAGGTCGGTGTGGTAGAAGGCCGGCTCGTAGAACTTGTACTCCAGCAGCATCCGCATGCCCGGGGCAAGGGCGGCGTGCATTTCCGCCAGGCACTCTCGCATCCGGTCGCGCCGCTCGATGATGGAGTCCTGGCCGGGGTAGTTGGTGCCGTCGGCGAACCAGAGGGAGAGGTCCCTCGAACTTGTCGCTTCGGCGATCCGGACGCACTCCAGCAGGTGATCGGTGGCCTGGCGCCGCACCCTCGCGTCGGGGTTACAGACGCTGCCGAGCTTGTACACCTCCTCCTGAAACAGGTTCGGGTTGACGGCGCCGATTCGGAGGCCGAGATCCGCCGCGTGCTGCCGCAGCGCGCCGTAGTCGTCAACCGTGTCCCAGGGGATGTGGATGGCGACGGCGGGCGTGATCCCGGTCAGGTGGTGAACCTGCGCCGCGTCCTCGAACTTCTCGAAGGGATCCCGCGGCACGCCCGGCTGCGGAAAAACCTTGAAACGGGTGCCGGAGTTGCCGTAGCCCCAGGAGGGCGTTTCCACCTCCTGCGCCCGCAGCCGCTCCTCCACGGCCGCGACATCGACGCCATGCCCGGTCAGGTTCTCCACTAGGGAGTCGTAGGCGCGGTCGGTCGCTTGGCGCATCAATCCTCTCCTTGAGAACGCCTGCCCCCCCTAGTGTGGACGGGCGCCGGAACCACTACCGGCGCCTGTCCGCGGAGGACACCCCAGCTTTCCCCGGCATGGGGCGCTAGGGGGGCGTCTGTTCATGGCTTGTCGCCGCCACGAGCCGCTCCATCCGAGCGAAGGCCTCGTCCCATGCCGCACGATCCGTTGACGGATCGTAGCGCACCACCTCGACGGAATTCCGAACCACCGCGCGGATCTCGGCGGCGGAACCGACCCGGCCATGCGCCAGGGCCTGGACCAGGACGTTTCCGAGTGCGGTCGCCTCGACCGGGCCCGCCAGCACCGGCCTGCCAGTCGCAGCGGCGGTCAGCCCACAGAGCAACTCGTTGCGGGAGCCCCCGCCGACGACGTGGACAACCTCGACCGGGCGACCCGTCACCCCTTCCAGCTTCTCCAGGACCCAGCGGTACTTCAGCGCCAAACTCTCCAGCGCGCAACGGGCAATCTCCCCCGGCTCAACCGGCTCTTCCTGCCCCTGCGCCCGGCAGAGCGCGCGGATGCGAGCCGGCATGTCGCCGTGGGGCAGCAGCGAGGGGTGGTCGGGGTCGATCAGCGGTCCGAACGGAGGCGCGGCGGCGGCGAGGGCGACCAACTCCTCGTAGGTCAGCGTCCGGCCTTCGCGCGCCCACGTCCGCCGGCACTCCTGAAGCAGCCACAGCCCCATTACGTTCTTGAGTAGGCGGATGGTGTTGCCGAGGCCGCCCTCGTTCGTGAAGTTGGCGGTCATCGCCTCGGGCGTCAGGACCGGGTGCGGCATCTCCACCCCCACCAGCGACCAGGTACCGCTGGAGATGTAGGCGAACCTGCTCCCCTCGGCCGGCACCGCCGCGACCGCCGACGCCGTGTCGTGAGAAGCAACAGCGACCACCGGCAACTGTCCCAGACCGGTCTCCTCCGCGACGTGCGGCAGGAGACGGCCGAGGAGCGTGCCGGGCGGAATGAGGTGCGGGAAGATGTGAGGTGGAAGCCCCAGGTTGGCGATCAGGCCACGAGCCCAGTCGCCCCCACTGGGATCGTAGAGCTGGGTGGTGGAGGCGATCGTCGCCTCGCCCGCGGCCTCCCCGGAGAGCCAGTAGCCGATCAGGTCGGGGATCGTCAGCAACGTCTCCGCAGCCGCGAGTTGGGGCGAGCCCTCCATCGCCAGAAGCTGGTAGAGGGTGTTGATCGGCATCTCCTGGATGCCGGTCGCGCGGTAGATCTCCGCCCGGGGCACGCGCTTGGCCGCCCGCTGATCCATCCCCTCCGTGCGCCGGTCGCGGTAATGGTAGGGATTGCCGAGGAGGGCACCGTCCCGGTCCAGTAGCCCGAAATCCACCCCCCACGCGTCCACCCCGACGCTCTCCAACTCCGCCCCGGCGCTGCCTGCCGCCTTGGCTAGCGCCATCGTCGTCTCGCTGAAGAGGCGCAGCGCGTCCCAGTGCAGCCCCAAGGGGAGGCGGACCGGCACGTTCGGGAACCGGTGGACCTCCTGCAGATCCACCCGCTCCCCGTCGAACAGCCCTAGCACGCCGCGCCCGCTCTCCGCCCCCAGGTCGACGGCAAGGTAGGAGAGGGCGCCGCGATCCCGACCGGAGGACGTGGCGGAGGAGGTGGAGTATCTACCAGTCATCTGGCTTCACATCCGCGCTGGTGCATGGGAGAGCCCCAATGCCTCTTCGACAGCATCGGGAGGCAGATCTCCAGCCCCTCATTGCCCCGTCGCTGGTCCTCACCAGAATCTCGTCTTCGTCACCACTCCAATCGTTCTGCCCACTGCCTACTGCCTACTGGCCTACGTCTGCCCCACCGGGTGCGCCATCGTTGTCATCAGCGTGAGCGCTTCCTGCGAGGTGTCCATCCGCGAGTGCTGAACGCAGATTGGGACGTCGCTCTCCACCCTGACCGCGTAGGGCACCCCGCACGGGATCTCTGCCCCACCGAGCCCGGCCGGCACATCCGTGCGCAGGTGCAGGGTGCGCTCGGCACCGACGACCACCAGAACGTCCTTGATCGGGTCCCGATCCTCGAAGTAGAAGGCGACCGAGACGTGGGCGTCCTCCGTGCCCGTGTTCAGGAAGCAGATCGCCTCATGGCTGATCTGATCGCCGCTGCTGCGGGTTGGCAGGTAGCCGTCCGGAATCAGCCAAACACAGGCACCTTCGGTCACGGAATCCTCCCTGGGGGAAGACGTTGGACGCCAGTGCCAGACGGCAGCGGGCAGAGTGACGGATCTCGCGAAGAGCCGGCGGTTTTCAGGGAGCTGCGAACCACCGGGTTTCTGACCACTGGCGTCTGGCGTCTGGCGTCTGGCGTCTACAGTGCTAGAAGTCGAACTGGTCGATGTTCTCGGCGTTGAAGATGAACGGTGCGCCGAGGAGGACCTCGCCGTTGGCCCCGACGGTGTAGGTGCCCAACCGCCCCGCCTCGAACGTCTCGCCCTCGGCCCCCGTGATCTCACCGCTGATCAGCCGGGCGGCAGCGTGGTAGGCCAGGTAGCCAAGATCAACCGGGTTCCAGAGCGCGAACTCCTTGACGGTGCCGCTCTTGACGTAGGCCCGCATCTGGTTCGGCGTGCCGAGCCCGGTCAGCTGCACGTCGCCGCCGCGGCCCTCCCCCTCCAGCGCCTGCGCCGCCGCGGTGATGCCGACCGTGGTCGGGGAGATGATTCCCTTCAGGTCCGGGTAGGCGGTCAGCAGCTCGACCGTCTTGTCGTAGCTGATCTGCGGATCGTCGTCGCCGTAGGCGGTCTCGACCAGCGTCATGTTCTCGTAGCCCGGCTTGGCCAGCTCGTCCTCCATGAACGAGATCCAGGTGTTCTGGTTGGTCATCGTGCTCGCGGCCGAGAGGATCGCGATCTCCCCTTCGCAATTGAGCAGGCGACCCATGATCTGGGCCTGGATCCGCCCGATCTGCTCCGAGCTGGCCTGGTTCACGAAGATCTGGCGGGCGTCCGGCGCGACATCGGAGTCGAAGCTGACGACCTTGATGCCCTGGGCCATCGCGTCCTTCAAGGACTGCGCCACCGCGTTCGGGTCGTTGGCAGAGACGGCGATTGCGCCGACCTGCTGCTGGGTCAGGGTCTGGATGTAGGTGACCTGCTCGGCCGCGTTGGAGGTTTGCGGGCCGACCTGCTGGAACTGG
This sequence comes from Chloroflexota bacterium, assembly GCA_030773875.1. The sequence goes on from JALYMD010000629.1 coordinate 14,041, forward strand.
CCGCCCAGTTCCGCGGCGGCCTCCTGCCCCCCTTGGGCGGCGGTGCCGAAGTAGGGGTTGACCACGTCCTTCGGCAGGAAGGTGATGTTCAGCTCAGCGCCGCCGGCAGTCGGGCTCCCCATGTCCATGCCCGCCATGGGGCTGCCCATCTCCATGCCGGCCATTGGGCTCGCGCCCGCCTCCGGGCTGGCCGCCGCGGCTCCGCCGATCGGCTCGCCCGCGCACGACATGTTCTCCTGAGCGAGGGTTCCTCGCGTTCCCCGTACCCCTACCGCCCCGACAGTGACGACCGCCAGCGCAAAGACCATCAGCAGACGGACCATCATGACACGCGTCTTCACACGTTCCTCCACAACCGCACCGAACGTCCATGTCGAACGACCGTAGACCCGAGATCTACGACAGGGGAACGGAATGCCCCGTTCGTGCCCCGCGATGACGTGCCCAGCTTCCGCTTCTCGCGTCGCCTCCTTTCTCACGCTGCTTCGTCCCTCACCGGCCAGGTTCCGGCTCCGGTCGCAGGCCGCGCGTGCCGGCGATCGGGCGGGAGCGGCCCCGCGAAAGGCTCCGGGCGATGTTGGGACCGAGGACCGAGAGGATCAGCAGGCCGCCGACGGCGATGCCCTGGATCTCCGGCCCGACGTTAGTGATCGCCAGCGCGTTACGCAGCGTCGCGACGACGGCCAAGGAGAGCAGCACGCCAAGGAGCGTGCCGCGGCCGCCGAAGATGCTGACCCCGCCAAGCAGGACCGCCGCGATCACGTCCAGTTCGAAGCCAACCGCGTTGTCGGCGCGGCTGCTGGAGATACGGGCGGTGAAGACGATCCCCGCCACCGCAGCCAAGGTCCCGGAGGCGACAAAGAGCCAGACCTTGATCTGGGCCACCCGCACCGCCGAGAAGCGCGCCGCTTCCTGGTTTAGCCCGGCGGCGTAGATCTGCCGGCCTACCCAACTCTGATGCAGGATCACGGCAAACACGATCAGGAGCGCCAGGAAGAGCAGCATGGACCAGGGTATTTGGGTGCCGGGGATGTTGCCGTAGCCGAATTTTGTGAACGCCGGCGGGTAATTGCTGATCGCCTGCTGGTTGAGCACCACGTAGGCAAGACCACGGTAGAGCGCCAGCGTGCCGAGGGTGACCACGAGGGACGGCAGTCCGACTTTCGTCACCAGCAGCCCGTTGATCAGCCCTGCCCCCGCACCTGTGAGCAGCGCGAGCACGATGCAGAACCAGAGCGGAAAGCCGGCGTCCCAGCTCACGCCGAGGATGGCGCTCGACAAGCCAAGGATGGAGGCAACCGAGAGGTCGATCTCCCCTGCGATGATGACCAGCGTCATGGGCAGGGCCATGATTGCCCGCTCCATGAACGTGCTGGTGGCGACCGAGAAGTTGCTGCCCTGCCAGAAGTAGGGCGACCGGGTCGCCCCCCAGACCAGCGTGCCGATCAGCAACACCACCAGCAGCGTTTCCCACCGCGCCAGTGCGGCCAGCCTGCCCCGGCGGCTCACCGGTTCCTCCGCGCGATCAGGGCCTGCTGCAGGCGGCGCGTGATCAGCAGGTCGATCGTGACCGCGATCAGGATCGCCCCTCCCGAGATGGCCTGGAGCCAGAAGGGGTTGAGACGGAGAATCGTCAGCGCGTTGGCGATGGTGCCCAGGAGCACCGCTCCCAGCACCGCGCCGAGCACGGTGCCGGAGCCGCCGAAGATGTTGACCCCGCCGACCACCACTGCGGCCACCACCTGAAGCTCGTAGCCCGAGGCGGCGCGGGCGTCGATCGCCCCGAACCGCGACCCCCAGAGGATCCCCCCCACCCCGGCCAGCAGCCCCGAAGCGACGAAGGCGCCAAAGACCAGCCGTCCGCTCTGGATGCCTGCCAGCCGGGCCGCGTCCGGGTTGCTGCCGATCGCGTAGAGCTGGCGACCGACCCGCGTGTAGTGGAGGGCGTAGGCGACGAGCAGGGCGATTGCAGCGGCAAAGATGATCGGCGTCGGTACCCCGCTCACCTGCGTCATCGCGATGTCGCGGTACGACTTCGGGACGTCAGAGACGACCACCTGCTTGCCGCTGGCGATCCAGTAGTCGCTGCCGCAGAAGACGTAGAGCGTGCCGAGGGTGGCGACGATGGCCGGCACCCGCCCGAGCGTCACGAGCGCGCCGTTGACCGCACCCAGCCCCACCCCCAGCGCACAGCCAATCAGCACCACGAGCGGCACGCTGAAGCCGGGGTTGTCGCGCAGGATGCTGCCGGCGACGTAGGCGACCAGCCCCACCATCGAGGCCACCGAGAGGTCCACGTTCCGCGTCAGCACCACCAGGGTCTGCCCGACCGCGAGGATGGCCAGGATCGAGACTGCGAGCAGGATCTGGCGGGCGTTGCTCGCGGTCAGGAAGCGCGGCTGCTGCGCCCCGACCACCGCCACGATCGCTGCCAGCGCGATCAGCAGCCCCAGCTCCCGCACGCGGCCCACGAGACCCACCAGGCGGTCGGCGCGGAGTTGGGCACCTGTCCGGGTGGGCTCCAGCGCCCGGCTAGACGACGCCATTCTCCCCCGCCCCTGATCCCGCCGGCCCGGCCGTCTGCCCGGTCGCCGCGAACATCACGTTCTCCTGGTTCGCCTCCGCGCGCTCGAACTCGCCGGTGATCCGACCCTCGTGCATCACCACGACCCGGTCCGCCATCGCGAGTACCTCCAGCAGCTCGCTGGAGATGAGGATGATCGCCATCCCCTGGGTTGCCAGGTGGGACACGATCCGGTGGACCTCCGCCTTGGTCCCGATGTCAATGCCGCGGGTCGGCTCGTCCAGGATCAGCACCTTCGGGTCGGTCGCCAGCCACTTGGCCAGCACCACCTTTTGTTGGTTGCCGCCGGAGAGGGATGTCGCCGGCGCGCCGAGCCCGGCCGCCTTCA